>DUEF01000032.1 GCA_011176555.1 Caldilineae bacterium | reverse complement strand
CGTGCAACTGGCCGCAGAAGCCCGCGCGGCCGGCCGCATCGTCGCCATCGTCCTCGGCCCTGAACCTCATGATCTCACGATCCCCGTTCTTCACTGCACCTGCGACGGCTCTGTCAAACTCGCAACCCCTGCCGGCGAGGATCGTCTGGCAATAGAGGAGTGGCGTTCGATGCACCTCAAGCTGTGACAAGATTACGTAAGTATGACTTGCAAATTGATGTCGTGACGCCAAATTCGCAATCCGCAATTCGCAATTCGCAATGCCTCTAACCATCGCCCTACCCAAAGGCCGCCTGGCCGACGACGCCCTGCTCTGGCTCGACCGCGCGGGCTGGCCCCTGCCTGTCTCTGACAACGGACGCCGCCTCGTCATCCCCAGCCGCGACGGCTCCCTGAACTACGTGTTGGCGAAGCCAATGGACGTTCCGGTCTTCGTCGAACAGGGCGCGGCCGATATCGGCATCGCCGGTCTGGATGTGCTGCGTGAGCGCGCCGCTGATGTGTATGAGCCCATGCGCCTGCCCTTTGGCCACTGCCGGCTTTCCGTCGCCGCCCCGGTAGACCGCCCGGACCGCCCCCTGCGCCTGGAACTGAGCCCGCGCGTCGCCACCAAATACCCGCGCCTGGCCGCCGACTATTTCCGGCGACGCGGCATCTCCGTCGAACTGATCGCCCTGAGCGGCTCGGTCGAGTTAGGCCCGTTGGTTGATCTCGCCGACCTGATCGTCGATCTGGTCGAGACCGGCGGCACGCTTGCGGCCAATAACCTGGTCGAGCTCCGCACCATCCTCGAATCGCAAGCCGTCCTCATCGTCAACCGCGCCAGCTATCGCCTGCAACGAGCCCAGATTGACCATCTGCTGAGTTCCATGCGTAAAATCGTCGGGTAGTGGATACTGGGTATTGGGTATTGGCGTCCGCAAAACGAATACCCAATACCACTACCAAATATCCAATATCTCCGTCGACCTTAATCTTTAATCTTTGATCCTCGAGTTCACCCATGCCTCCTCTATTTCCCATTTACCCCCTCCCCGCCGCCCAAAACGGCATCCTCAAACGCCGCACCTGGGCCGAAACCGAGTATCCGGCCAGCTTGCTCACCGGCATCGAGCGCATTTTCGGCGAATTGTTGTCACCGGAGCAGGCTGTCGAACGCGTTCTGACCGATGTGCGCCAACGCGGTGACGCCGCTCTGATCGAGTGGTCGGCCCGCATCGATGGCGCGGAATCGCCCCGCCTGCTGGTTCCCAAATCCGAACGTGTGGCCGCGCTCGGACGGTTGGAGCCAGAACTGCGATCGGCTTTAGAACAAGCGGCCGGGCGCATCGCCGCTTTTCATCGTCGCCAGCCAGCGCATTCGTGGATGCACGTGGACGAGCGAGAAGGAACCCTGGGGCAGATCGTGCGTCCCCTGGCTGCGGTGGGCGTGTATGTCCCGGCCGGGACAGCGCCCCTGCCCTCCTCCTTGCTCATGGCCGCGGTCATCGCTCGCGTGGCCGGCGTCGAGACCGTCATCGCTTGCTCCCCACCTGATCGCAGCAGCGGCCGCGTGCCCGATGTCATCCTTGCCGCCGCCGAGATCGCCGAAGTCGATGCGCTGTACGCGCTGGGCGGCGCTCAGGCTATCGGGGCGATGGCCTTTGGCTCGGAAACCGTGCCCGCAGTGGATAAGATCGTCGGTCCCGGCGGCCTGTTCGTGACGTTGGCCAAGCGCCAGGTTTTCGGGACGGTGGGCATCGACGGCCTGCCCGGGCCCACCGAGACTATCGTCATCGCCGATGAAAGCGCCGATCCCGAATGGGTGGCCGCCGACCTGTTGGCCCAGGCCGAGCACGATGTCCTGGCCTCCGCCATTTTGCTGACCCCGAGCCGGGGCATGGCCGAGACCGTGCAGGAGGAGATCGCCCATCGCCTGGAGCGACTGAGCCGGGCCGGGATCATCGCCGAATCCCTGGCGCAGCGCGGCGGGGCCGTGATCACGCCCGACCTGGATGCGGCTATCGCCGCGGCCAACGCCTACGCGCCCGAGCACCTGTGCCTGTCGGTGCGCGACCCCTGGGCCCTGGTTCCCAAGATTCGTAACGCCGGCGGCATCTTCGTCGGCGAAACCAGTTTCGAGGTGTTGGGCGACTACATCGCGGGGCCGTCGCACATCATGCCCACCGAAGGCACAGCCCGCTTCGCCTCACCGCTCAATGTCGAGGATTTCGTCAAGCGCATCAGCCTCATCGGTCTGACGCCTGCGGCCGCGGCCGAACTCAGCCCCACCGCCGCCCGCATTGCCGCGGCCGAAGGCCTGGACGCGCACGCCGCTGCTGCGCGGGAAAGAACCGATATTGGGGATTAGGTATTCTGGTCGTATGAAGAAAAATACCCAATATCAAATATCAAATCTCATCCGCCCCGACATCACCCGGATGGAAGCATACACGCCCGTGCAGCCCTTCGAGGTGTTGAGCAAGCGCCTGGGGCGGAGGCCGGAGGAGATCATCAAGCTGGACGCCAACGAGAATCCGTACGGGCCCTCGCCGCGCGTGCTGGAAGCGTTGAGCCGATTTCCGTGGTATCACGTTTATCCTGATCCCCAGCAGAATGCGTTGCGAATAGCGCTGTCGGATTATGTCGGCGTCCCGACCGACTATATTCTGCCCGGCCACGGCGCTGACGAGCTTCTGGACTATCTCTGCCGGCTGTTTCTGACCCCGAACGACGCCATCATCAACTGCCCGCCCACGTTTGGCATGTACAGCTTCGACGCGCGGCTCAGTGGCGCTCGGGTGATCGACGTCTGGCGGGATGAGCATTTCCAGTTGGATGTGGAAGGCATCGAGCGGGCGGTGGCAGAGGCCGAGACCCCGCCCAAATTGCTGTTTCTGACCACGCCCAACAACCCTGATGGCGGCCTGATTTCCCACGCCACATTGCGCCGTTTGCTGCAATTGCCACTGCTGGTGGTCGTGGACGAGGCTTACATCGAGTTCGCCGAAGGCGAAGGATCGGTCGCAGCCTGGGTTCCCGACACGCCCAATCTGGTTGTGTTGCGCACTTTCTCCAAATGGGCGGGCCTGGCGGGATTGCGTCTCGGTTACGGCGTCTTCCCGTTGGAGATCATGCAGCACTTGTGGAAGTTCAAGCAGCCGTACAATGTCAATGTGGCGGCGACGGTGGCGGGCCTGGCCAGCTTGCAAGACCTACCCCTGTTGCGGGAGCGTATCGCCGCCCTTAAAACGGAACGAGACCGGCTGATCGCTGAACTCGGCCAGATTCCCTATCTCCGACCGTTGCCCAGCCAGGCCAATTTCGCGCTTTGCCGGGTCGAGGGACAATCAGCTGTTCGGTTACATCACAAACTGGCCGAGAGAGGCATTCTGGTGCGATACTATGACAAGCCTGGCCTGCGCAATTTCATCCGCATCAGCGCGGGTAGGCCAGAAGACACGGTTGCGTTGTTGCATGTGTTGCGGTCGTTCAGGTAAGATGGTGGGTGATAATTTTGGAGGTAATAATCGTATGCTTCAGATGACGCAACATCGCTACATCGTTAGTGATAATCAAATCTTAAGTGGTGAGCCAATCATCGACGGAACCCGGACGCCTGTCAGGGCGATTGTCGAAGTGTGGAGACTGGGTGTTCTGCCGGAAGAAATACCCCGCCATTTGCCCCACCTAACTCTAGCGCAGGTTTTCGACGCGCTAAGCTACTACAGCGACCATCGTGATGAAATCAACGGCCATATCATGCGTAACCGTATTCCAGACGAACTGATCGATCCGCTAGTGAGGGGACTGTGAACCATTTGTTCATCGATCTCTACCTGGATGAAGATGTTGATGTGCTGATTGCTGATTTGTTACGAGGGCGCGGTTTCAATGTTGCGACGACACGCGATGAAGGACAGTTGGGCAACAGCGATGCCGTTCAATTAGCATTTGCCGCCATCCACCGAAAAACGTTACTGACCCACAACCGGGCCGATTTTGAAGCGCTTGCCCGCCAGTACTTCGAGGCAGGCAGGACTCATTCCGGCATCATCTTGGCAGTGCGTCGGCCTCCCCATGAGATCGCGCTACGCTTGTTGCGTATCCTCAATTACGTCACGGCGGATGAAATGGAGAATCAGATTCGTTATATCTAGCGTATTGTGCGGAGCATCTGGAATCGCAAGCAAAATTATCCAAACCACATCGAAATCTGAAAACAAAAAGGACATACAGGAATGACTAAATCATATCTCATCACCGGGGGCTCAGGCTTCCTCGGCATCAACCTCGCGCGCTACCTGCTGTCCCAAGGCCAGCGTGTTACAACCCTCGACCTTCTCCCTTTCGATTACGAAGATGTCCGGGATCAGGTTGTCGCCATCACCGGTGACATTCGTGATAAGGAGGCCGTAGCCAAGGCGTTGGCGGGCATCGACATTGTTGTGCACACAGCGGCGGCGCTCCCGCTTTACAAACCGGAGGAAATCTACTCCATTGACATCGACGGCGTGCGCAACATGCTGGAAGAATCCTACCGCCAGGGCGTGGAGCGGTTTATCCACATCTCCTCGACCGCGGTCTACGGCATCCCTGATCATCATCCTCTGCTCGAAACCGACAAACTTGATGGCGTTGGCCCGTACGGCGAAGCCAAAGTTAAGGCGGAGAGCATCTGCCTGGAATATCGGGACAAAGGCATGTGTGTGCCGATCATTCGCCCCAAGTCCTTTATCGGCCCCGAGCGGCTGGGTGTTTTCGCCCTGATGTACGATTGGGCCAAAGATGGCAAAAATTTCCCGGTGTTGGGCAGCGGCGATAACCTGTATCAATACCTCGATGTGGAGGATTTATGCGATGCGATAGGCTTGTGCGCAACGCTCCCCTGCGAAAAAGTCAACGATACTTTCAATATCGGCGCCAAAGAATACGGCACAACCCGAGAGGATTTTCAGGCGGTGCTGGATTATGCCGGTTTTGGCAAGCGTATCATTCCCATCCCTGAAGGTCCAGCCATTTTCACCTTGCGCGTGCTTGAGAAGTTGGGCATTTCGCCTCTGTACAAGTGGGTTTACGAAACGGCTGGCAAAGAATCTTTTGTTTCCATCGAAAAGGCGGAGCGGGTGCTTGGGTTCAGCCCGAAATACTCGAATAAGGATGCCCTTATCCGCAATTACGAATGGTATCTTGACAACCTCGATAGCTTTAGCAATGCTTCTGGCATCACCCACCGCGTGCCGTGGAAGCAAGGCGCTTTGAAGGTGGCGAAAGTTTTCTTCTAAGTAACCGTCTAGGAATAACTTCCTGAGTCAACCTCCGGGAGGTGGCCAACGCCACTTCGTTTGTCGGAACCTTAGCGACCACCTCCCGGAGGTTATTTCTGGATGACCACCCAGGGAACACCTGCACCTGAAGTCGTTGCGAAGTCTCTTGAACAACCCTCCAAGGTGGAAAGGCATGAGATATTTTTTGAAGCTCGCCATCATCGGCATTTTTCTGACGGGATGCGCAACAGCGGAACCGACGGCCACCCCTACCCCGCCTGCGACCGCCACACCTATTCCCACCGCCACGTCTCTCCCAACCGACACGCCCGTTCCCACTGCCACGCCAACGCCGGCCCCGCTCAAACCCAACGAGATCTTTGATCTGGTTTCGCCCTCGGTGGCGTTTATCGAAACTGAGGCCGCTACGGGCAGCGGCGTGTTGGTGGATGGCGGCTACGTGGTGACCAACGCGCATGTGGTCTGGCCTTTTCAGGAAGTGCGGGTCGTTTTTCCTGATGGCTCGGAGTTTCTCGACGCGCCTGTGGTCGGCATGGATTTGATGGGTGATCTTGCTGTCATTGGCCCGCTCGAGACCGATCTGCCCGCCCTGGCTCTTGTCGATGGCGAAGATCTTATCATCGGCAATGATGTGTACCTCATCGGCTATCCTGGCGAGGTGGAGGAGTTTCCGCAACCGACGATCTCGCGTGGGTTGATTTCGCGTATGAGGGAATGGGAGCGCATCGGCATGACGTATTTCCAGACGGACGCCGCCATTGCGGGGGGGCAGAGCGGCGGCGTACTGGTATCGGAATTGGGTGATGTGGTCGGCATTTCCGGTTTCACTTTCGCCGATGCGGAGTTTGGCCTGGTGGCCTCAGCTGCGGATATTTTGCCCCGCGCTGAAGGCTTGATCGCCGGCGAGGATGTGGATGGCTTTGGCGACCTTTGGTCCGGTCTGGAAGAGCCCCAAAAACGACATTCGGTGACTTTGCTCAATGAGTGGGATTCGGAACTGTTCGTCGTGGAAGGGGATGTGGGAACAGAGATCGAAATTGACGTTGAAACCAAATTTGATTATGCGATTTATGTCTCTGATGTCGCAGGAGATTACGTCACCTCGGCGGATGATGTGGGCGCAGGAGACGAGAACCTGAGTTTCGAAATCGAGTGGGATGCTCCCTATTTTATCGAGGTTGCGCACAGCGACACCTGGAATTCTGCGGCAACGTTACGTTCCAATGTGCCATTGCGTAAATTCAACGACCCGCAGGATGGCGCACCCCGCATGACGTATGGCGACACATTGCTCGGAAGCCTTGATTTCCCCGGGGATATCGATGTCTATCGCATCGAGATGAAAAAAGGGGATGCGGTGAATATCAAGGTGGAATCGGTTTTGGTCGATTCGATGGTGGCGATCAACCTCATGCGCGGTCAGGCGTTCGAGGAATTTCCCAGCGATGATGATTCGGGTGGGGGCATCTTTGGTATGGATGCGGAATTAACCTTTGAAGCGCCCGAGACCGGACTCTATGGCATTTTGGTTTTCGATGGCTACGGCTATGATGTGGGCGGCTATTTCATCAGCGTCGATAGGCCGTATGATGGGGCTCCCACGCCTGTCGTCATTGCGCCCACGCCGACTCCGATTCACACGGATCTCGGCAACATGGCGCTTTATCAGAGTGGGCGTAGCCCAGAATTCAGTATTCAGTATCCTGAGGATTGGTCCGAGGACAACGCCAGCGATATCGTGAGCACATTCTGTGCAGTGGGCGCCGAGATCTGTGTCGTAGAGCCACACCAAGAGGCCATCTTGATGATTGTCGAAGAACAATTGGCCGATTTGAAGCTTGGTCCCCTATCTCAGGACCAGTACGTTGCGCTGTCACTACGACTCATCGAAAGGCAGGGCCTTGGATTTGAGATCAAGAGGCAAGACAAGGTGACGAATGCCAATGGTTATGAGCTGGATGTGATTGAGATGGAACTGGCGGATTTGGGCATAAATATGTGGCAGATATACCACGTTGCTGATGGCGTCTCTTTTAAGGCCTCATTCGTCTATCTCGATTTTGATTCGCTGATTAAATCGGATAAAAGCGATCTCGATTCGAAAACACGGGAATTGGTGCAGGCGGTGGAGAATCGGATCAAAGGCGCTCGCATGGCAGACATGCAGGCAATCGTTGATTATGCGATTGCCTCCTTTGACATCCTCGATGATTGAGCCACCCGACGGCGCTGCATCCCAGGGATTTTGTTTATGACCCCTATCACCATCACCCGCACCACCACCGAAACCGACATCGCGCTCTCGCTCGACCTGCATGGCTCCGGCCAGGCGCGGATCGACACCGGCATCGGTTTCTTCGACCACATGCTCACGCTTTTCGCCAGCCACGGCCTGTTCGATCTAACCGTGCAGGCGCAGGGCGACTTGCATGTGGATGAACATCACACGGTCGAGGACGTGGGCATCTGCCTGGGCAAGGCCATCAGCCAGGGTTTGGGCGACCGCTCGGGCATCGTGCGCACCGCCCACAGCTACGTACCGATGGATGAAGCGCTGGCGCGTGTGGTGGTCGATCTCGGCGGCCGGCCTTATTGCGTGTTCCAGGCCGATTGGCATACGCCGCGCATCGGCGGCCTGGGTACGGACCTCATCGGCCATTTTTTCGAGTCGGTGGCCACCCATGCCGGCATGAATTTGCATGCCCATGTGTTTTACGGCAGCAACGATCATCACCAGTGCGAGGCGCTTTATAAAGCGTTTGCGCGGGCGCTGGACGCGGCCACCCGCCAGGATCCCCGGCGGCGGGGCGTTCCCTCGACCAAGGGCACGCTGACGGCGTAGGTCGGGCGGTCGCCGCCTTGTGTTTGATTGGCAAGATGTGGTTACTTGTGCTATGATGTAGTCACATCACACGAATCGGAGCAGATTATGACCGTTGCAACTGTTGGTATTCGCGAGCTAAAAACACACCTGAGCAAATACATCCGCCAGGTCAAGCAGGGTTCTATCGTGCTCATCACCGAACGAGGTGAACCGGTGGGGCAGATCGTGCCTGTGAGAGAAAAGACGACGGAGGAAAAGGTTGTGGCCTTGCGCGATGCCGGTTTTTTGATCTGGGATGGCGAAAAATTGACGCTTGACCCGGTGGAGCCAATTGAAAAATTGCGTGAGGATGTCCTCGTTTCTGACTTGATGCTGGAGGATCGAGATTGAATATCTACCTGGACACCAGCGCTTTACTCAAATACTATGTCAGCGAGCGCGGTTCGGATGAAGTGAGCGAGGCGGTTCATCGGGCTGCGGTCACCGGAACAGCGTTGATTACCCGTACGGAAATGGTCGCCGCCTTTGCCAAATCAGTGCGGATGCGGGTGCTGCCTGAAGCGGGAGCACAGGAAAAACTGCGCAGATTTTTCAGCGACTGGCATACGATAACTAAAGTCCCTCTGGATGAACAGCTTGTCACTCTGGCCGGAGAGCTGGCCTGGGAGCACGGCCTGCGCGGTTACGACGCTGTGCATCTGGCTTCGGCTCTCACCTGGCGCCGCCTGATGCGGGAACCGATCACCCTGGCGGTTTTCGACCGCAAATTGTGGCTGGCCGCGGGCGCGGTGGGGCTGGTTCCTTTCCCCGCTGATCTCAATCCTTTTCTGTCGCCATGATCGCTATTATCGACTACAACATCGGCAATGTCCGTAGTGTGCAGAAGGCGGTGGAGCGGGCGATCAGCGAAGCTGGCAGCGGGCAAACGGTCATGCTGACGGCTGATCCTCGCAGTATTCTGGACGCTGACGGCGTGATCCTGCCCGGCGTGGGCGCTTTTGGCGCGTGCATCACCAATCTGGCGCAGGTGAATTTGTCCTCGGTGGTGAAGGAGGTGGCGGTGGAGGGGACGCCGCTGCTGGGCATTTGCGTGGGGATGCAGATGCTGTTCGACGCCAGCGAGGAGATGGGGGAGTGGCCGGGTTTAGGCTTGTTGCCCGGACGAGTGCGGAAGTTTGAGACAGAGCTCCGCGTTCCGCAGATTGGCTGGAACCAACTGCATCCCCTGCGTCCGGATCCGCTGCTGGCGGGCATCGCCGATGGCGCTTACGCTTATTTCGTGCATTCCTACTATTGCGACGCCGCTGACCCGGCCGATGTGCTGGCCACGACCGATTATGGCATCGAATATCCTTCGGTAGTGCGGCGGAACAACGTTTGGGGCATCCAATGCCACCCGGAGAAGAGCCAGCAGGTGGGACTGCGCATTTTGCGTAATTTCGTCGGCATCGTGGAAGAACCCAGCGAATGAATTCGGCGTCTGCTACCCGAAACCCGTTCATGAACCTTCAATAAATAATCAGGTAATCAAGACCTCCGGGAGGTGGCGATGAAATGTCGTCATTTCCGAAAGCTCTGACTGGCGAAGCGCTTGCCCTTCAACCTGAATCCTTGCCGCCACCTCCCGGAGGTCGCTCCAGCCTATTACCGTTTTATTTCTGAAATGTTCATAAACGGGTTGATTTCGCAATCCGCAATCCGCAATTATGATTATCTTTCCTGCAATCGATCTTCGCCAGGGACGCTGTGTGCGTTTGCGTCAGGGCGACCCCAAGGCTGAGACGGTGTTCAGCGACGATCCGGTGGCGATGGCCCGGCATTGGGCCGGGTTGGGCGCGCAGTGGCTGCATGTAGTCAATTTGGATGGCGCTTTTGGGGAGAAAGCGAAGCTTTCCGGCCCGACCATTGATTTTTCTCCCGACCGACTGGCCCTTCTCCCCACCAATTTGCAGCGCCTCCACGCTATCCGTCAAGCGGTGGATGTTCCGATTCAGTTCGGGGGCGGTATGCGTTCGTTGGAGGATGTGGCCCTGGCGTTGACGCTGGGCGCGAACCGGGTGGTGCTGGGCACGGTGGCCGTGCGAGAGCCGACCATTGTGCCCGAGGCGCTGGCGCGGTTCGGGCCAGCGCGCATTGTGGTTGGCATCGATGCGCGCGAGGGCCGGGTGGCCACGCACGGTTGGGCCCAAACCAGCGGCCTGGATGCAGTGGAACTGGCCGGGGCCATGAAGGAGGTCGGGGTGGAGCGCATCGTCTACACCGACATCAGCCGGGATGGCATGTTGTCGGGCGTGAATATCGAGGCTACGGTTGATCTGGCCCGGCGCAGCGGTCTCGCGGTCATCGCTTCTGGCGGCGTGCGCGGACTTGACGATATCCGGCGTTTGCTCGATTATGAAGGGGACGGCGTCGAGGGCGTGATCACCGGCCAGGCCATCTACACCGGCGCGTTGGATCTCGGCGAGGCGATTCGCTTGAGCCGGCGGGAGCCACCGAATGATGAACCTTCAATAAATAATCAGGTGACCAAGACCTCCGGGAGGTGGCGATGAAATGTCGCCATTTCCGAAAGATTTAACTGGCGAAGCGCCTGTCTTTCAACAGGAATCCTTGCCGCCACCTCCCGGAGGTCGCTCCAACCTATTACCGTTTTATTTCTGCACTGTTCATAAACGGGTTGGCGGTGAGGCGCGTACCGTGGCGCATCTGGGGATACGCACTCCACGAGATCGCAACCAATCCGCAATTCGCAATCCGCAATTCGCAATCCGCAATGAATCTCCTCTTCCGTCCCATCGAGGCGTCTGAAATACCGGCGCTGTGCAAGCTGGTCGATATCGCTTATGCTCGGCAGGTGAAGCGCTTGTTCGGCGACAGCCGGCGCGGTCGCTGGGTGCACTACGCCGAATCCAAAGTGCAAACGTACCAGGAGCGCGAGCCGGAGGGCGTGCGCGTTGGCCTTCTGGCGGGAGAGATCGTCAGCGCCAGCGTATCGCGCAGTTTCGGCAGCCTGGGCTGGTTCCACACCCTGGCGGTTCACCCTCAGCACCAGAGCGCTGGCCTGGGCAGGCAGGCGGTGCAGGATGCTGAAGATTATCTCACCGCCCGCGGGGCCGCCATCATCGGCCTGATGACGTGGCCGGCGGCCCTGGATAACATCGGCTTCTACCAGAGCCTGGGCTATCGGGCCGCGGGGTTGTCGGTGTATGCGTACCGGCGCTCGCACATCGCCCTGGTGACGGGGCGCTCTCCTTTCGATG
>DUEF01000319.1 GCA_011176555.1 Caldilineae bacterium | reverse complement strand
TGTCGAAGCGAAGCGAGACATCCCCTCGCATAAGAGTCAGAGGGTTTTTGTTTTTCGTGTGTTTGTTATTGTGTGGTTGTATAGCGTATTGGCTATGCGAAGCCTCAATCTCCACCTCACTTCCTCTCTAAACTGCTCCCCACCATGACAACACAACCTCCACGAATAGACCTCCGCAGCGACACCTTCACCATGCCCTCGCCCGCCATGCGAGAAGCAATGTTCCGCGCGCCCGTTGGCGACGATGTTTTTGGTGAAGATCCCACTGTCAACGCCCTGGAAGCGCTCGCAGCCGAACGACTCGGCAAGGAGGCCGCCCTGTTCGTTACCAGCGGCACCCAGGGCAACCTCGTGAGCCTGCTCAGCCACTGCGGTCGCGGCGACGAAGCGATCATGGGCGACCAGGCCCACACCTTCCATTACGAGCAAGGCGGCTCCGCCGCGCTGGGCGGCATCCACCCGCGCATCATCCCCACCCGGAACGATGGCTCGCTGCGCCTGGAGGAGATCGAAGCCGCCATCCGCTTAGATGACCCGCATTTCCCGGTCACGCGCCTGGTGCTGCTGGAAAACACCCACAACCGGGCGGGCGGCACCTGTCTCACACCGGCGTACACCGACTCGGTGGCCGCATTGGCGCACAATCACGGCCTCGCACTCCACATCGACGGCGCTCGCATCTTCAACGCCGCCGTGGCCCAGGGCGTCGATGTGCAGGCGCTGGTGCGCCAGGCCGACTCGGTGACATTCTGCCTGAGCAAGGGGCTCGCCGCGCCCGTTGGCTCACTCGTGTGCGGTTCCGCCGACTTCATTCACAAGGCCCGCCGCGCTCGCAAAGTGCTGGGCGGGGGCATGCGCCAGGCCGGGATCATCGCCGCGGCCGGGATCGTGGCCCTGAATGAGATGGTCGAGCGTCTGGCCGAGGATCACGTCAACGCCCGCCGCCTGGCCGACAGCATCGCCACGCTCCCCGGCATCGCCATTGATCTCGACCTGGTTCAGACCAACATCTTCTATTTTGATCTCGACCATCCTCGCTGGACCGCCCACATGCTGGTGGATGCCCTGCACCAGCGCGAGGTCGGCGTACTGCCCACCGGCCCGAACCGCATCCGGGTTGTCACCCACTACGGCATCGAAACCGCGCACATCGATGAGGCGATCACCGTGTTTGGCGAACTCTTGCAATAGGCGTCTGCCTACACCAACTTTCAACTCAACTGGGGCTTTTGCGCTCAAGCGTTATGTCCAGTATAATGCTTCACGTCACAACCGGTTGCCGGCTTCTTGACCTTCGTTTCTGATCCCCCCTTCCCCCCACTCGCAGGAGCGAACGTCAAACCCAACCGTCCACCTGTCGATCTGCGCCAGACCATAAAACGGGGAAGGGAACGGAATACAGTCCGAGTCAGGAGAAAACCGCCGTGCCCCGGCCCCTTTTCGATAGCGAATATCTCTACGGTTTCCACGATCCCGGTGGCGAGCACATCATGCTCGAACAGGGCATACCGGGCTGGGTGCTAATCACCAAAGCGGTGGGGAGCGATCGCTCCGACAGGTCAGGCGACGACTTCAGCGGGTTTTCCAATCGGGGGCTGGGCGTGATGGTGCGTTTGAACAACGGCTACGGCGGAGTCGGCACAATCCCGCATCCACACCACTACGACGATTTCGCGCAGCGCTGCGCCAATTACGTGAACGCCAGTCCGGGCGCGCGCATCTGGATCATCGGCAACGAACCCAACCATCCCATCGAATGGCCGGGCGCAGATTGGAACTGGAACGCCTCGCCGCCCCGTCCGCAGAGCACCAAAAAACGGGGCGAACCGATCACGCCCGCCGCTTACGCCCGCTGCTACCGCCAGGTGCGAGAAGCGATCCACGCCGTGCCCGGGCATGAGAAAGACCTGGTGCTCGTCGCCGCCGTCGCTCCCTGGAACCCACTCACCACCTATCCGGGTAACGAAAACGGCGATTGGGTGCAATACTTCCGGGACATGCTCGAAGAACTGGGGCCACGCGCCTGCGATGGCATCACGCTTCACGCCTACAGCCACGGAACCGACCCGGAACTCATCCGTTCGGAGCGCAGGGTCGGCGATAAACGATTCTCGCGATACAACTGGGATTTTCGCAGTTACCGAGATTTCATGCACGCCATCCCCTATGACATGCGACGCCTGCCGGTTTTCATCACCGAGGCCAATCAGGGCGACGAACCCTGGCGGGACGAGAACACCGGCTGGGTCAAGGCAGCGTACGGGGAGATCAACCACTGGAACGAAAACAACTCGCAGAAAATCCGATCCCTCATCCTCTACCGCTGGCCCAGAATCGATCAGTGGTACATCGAGGGCAAATCCGGCGTACTCGAAGACTTTCGGCAGGCGCTCACTTTCGAGTACAAATGGGCGATCGCAAACGAGCAAGACGAATCAGGCCTCTGGCAACGCCTGCAAGACATCGAGCAGCGCCTCGCCGCCCTACAACCCCAGATCGATGAAACCGCCGGCATGGCGGCAACCCTGGCCGGGGATGAAGCGAAGCTTCTGGAACTGGGGAGGGAATTGGACGACGTCGGCATGTTGGCCGCCAGCCTGCAAACGCTGGACGATGAACTCGGCGAACTGGAGCGTCGCCTGGCAGATACGAGCGCGCCTCGCCCGGGGCCGCCCGCCGCGCTGCCCCGCCCCGACATCTTGGACATCACGCTTGATCTGCCGCAGCGCGCCAAAGAACGCTGGGAAACCCGTACAGAAACGCAAATCCGCCGCATCGTTCTCCACCACACCGTCACCGGCACAGACGCCCTACCAGAACATCTCGCCCAGGTGCACGTGGGACAGGGCAAACCGGGCATCGCCTACCATTTCCTCGTCACCGGCGATGGCGTCATCTACGCCACCCAACCCCTGACCAATATTGTTCGACAGATTATGTCGAGTGACGCCAACGCAGAGATCAACGCCGACAGCATCGCCGTGGCCCTGGCTGGTGATTTTCGCGCAAACCGCAATGTGGAGCCGAGTGACGAACAACGTCACGCCGCCGCTCATTTGATCGCCTGGCTGATCAGCAGCCGGGGCCTGGGCTCCAGGGTCGATCAGATCGTATTTGGCCGCAGCGAACTGGGCGAAGCCGTCACATCGCCCGGCGACCAATGGTTACGCGGCGTTCGCTATAAAAACAGACTCCTGGCCGACATCAGGACCGCACTGGAAACACAGGCCGACAGCGTCGATTCGCAGGAACTGCTGCGCTTGCGCATGTACGTGGCCGATCTGGAGGCCGAAATCATACGATTGCGGACCAGCGCCGACCAAGTGGAGCCATTGCAGGAAGAACTCGACGCGCTGCAAACGACCATCCAGGAACTGACCGCCCGGATCGAAACCCTACAAAGCCAGCCGGCGCACCGTACCGAGGGCGGCGCTCGCCCCAACATCATCGATGTCGTCGACACGCTCCCCTCTCATCCCGATCTTCCCCCTTACCAACACCGCAGCCAGCCGATCACCACGATTGTCATCCACCACACCGACACGCCCAAAAACTTCACGGTCGAACGCATCGCCCACTACCACGTGTTCGGCGCCGACTCCCGCAAAGATCCCTGGCCGGGCATCGGTTATCACTACGTGATCAGCGCCGATGGCAGCATCTACCAAACGCAGAGGCATGAAACCCACTCCTACCACGTTGGAGCCGCCAATGGCTACAGCCTCGGCGTCAGCCTCATTGGCCGTTTTCTGCGCACCGGCTACGACCGTAAACCCCAACCCGCCGCTGACCAACTTCCCACCCAGGCGCAAATGAACAGCACCGCACGCCTGGTGGCCTGGTTGCTGCAAGAACTCCAACTCGATGGCAGCCAACACGTGGTCGGGCACAAAGAATTGAGCGCAACCGCCTGTCCGGGAGATCAATGGCTGCAAGGCGTACGCTGGAAAGACGCGCTGCTCGAACGCATCCAGGCCAGAGGCGGCGACAAAGCCCTCACCTTCTACCTGCTATTTTGGGATCATGGCGATCAGTGGGCCAAGGCGGATTGGCGGAACGCCCGCGACTACATCGCCCACTTCCGCCCCACCGTCGGCTTCTCGCTGGAAGACGCCCTGCAAGCCCAGCACGTGTTGATCATTGGCGGCGAGAACGGCGTCAGCGGCGGCGACGCCGCCCTGCTGCGGGCGGCGGGCGTGGATGTGCACCGCCTGGCCGGGGCCGACGAGGCGGAAACCAAAGCGCTACTCGACGAACTGGTGGCCAACAACACCCCCTGGCCCGGCGCTCCGCCCATCGCCACAGCGCCGCCCCCCAGTGCCGAACCCGAGCCGGACGCCTGGACAATCCCGGACGACTTCATGGCCCCGCCACCCCTCGAAACCCAACCGTCGCCAGCAAAAATCATGGTCGAAACCGGCCTGTTCCCGCCGCCGCTGGAAAATGATAGCGCTCCCCAGGAGGCGGAATGAACAATCTGGCCGAACTCCAAGAACGCATCGAAAGCCTGGATGCAAACCTATCTAGCGCACTCACCCACGCCCAGGACCTTCCCGCCCGCTTGCAGGCCATCGAATCGCACCTGACGACGCTCGCGCCTCAGGCCGAACAAGCCCAGGCCGCAGTCGCCCGCGCAAACAGGTTACGACTCCGTTTGGAGCAAGCGCAGGCCCTCATACAAAACCTGAGCGCCAGCGATAAGGCGGACGCGAGCGAGTTGAAGGCGCTGCGAGAACTGGCGGTCAAACTCGACGACCAATTACGCGCGATGGAGCCGCACGCCGAGGCAATGAATCAGGCCGCCACCCAAGTTCGAGC
>DUEF01000318.1 GCA_011176555.1 Caldilineae bacterium | reverse complement strand
CGGCCTCATCCTGCCCCACCACCCGGCGATGCAGGCGATCTTCCATCTTGATCAGTTTCTCGACTTCACCTTCCAGCAGCTTGCTAACAGGGATGCCGGTCCAATTGCTGACGATGGTGGCTATTTCCTCGGCATCGACTTCTTCTTTGAGCAAGGCGCCATCCCGTTGCAACTCTCGCAGCCGCGCTTCGGCTTCGGCCAATTCGCTCTCCAGTTGACTGATCTGACCATAGCGCAACTCGGCCGCTTTTTGCAGATCATAACTGCGCTCGGCCGCCTCGATCTGCACCCGAACCTCGTCGATCCTTTCCTTGATCTCCCGAACCTTGCGGATCGCCTCCTGCTCAGCCTGCCAACGGGCGGTGAGAGCGGAGCTCTCCGCTTTGAGCTCGGCCAACTCCTCTTCCAATGCCTTGAGTCGCTTCTTACTGGCCTTGTCCTTCTCTTTCTTCAGGGCCTCGCGCTCGATTTCAAGCTGGAGGATGTCGCGGTCGATCTCGTCCAATTCCTGCGGCTTGGAATCGATCTGCATGCGTAGGCGAGAGGCGGCCTCGTCGATCAAATCGATGGCCTTGTCGGGCAGGAAACGGTCGGTAATATAACGGTGGCTGAGCGTGGCCGCGGCGATCACAGCGCCATCGGTGATGCGCACGCCGTGATGCACCTCGTAGCGTTCCTTCAGGCCACGGAGGATGCTGATCGTGTCTTCGACGCTGGGCTCGCCCACGAACACGGGCTGGAAACGACGCTCCAGGGCCGCGTCCTTTTCGATGTGCTTGCGGTACTCGTCCAGAGTGGTGGCGCCGATGGCGTGCAGTTCGCCGCGAGCCAGCAAGGGCTTGAGCATGTTGCTGGCGTCCATCGAGCCTTCGGCGGCTCCGGCCCCCACCAGGGTGTGCATCTCGTCGATGAAGAGGATGATCTGGCCTTCGGCGCTGGTGATTTCCTTGAGCACGGCTTTCAGGCGCTCCTCGAACTCGCCCCGGTACTTGGCTCCAGCCACCAACGCGCCCAGGTCGAGAGCGACGAGGCGCTTTTCCTTGAGGCTGGTGGGCACATCGCCTTTGACGATGCGCTGGGCCAGGCCCTCGACGATGGCGGTCTTGCCCACGCCCGGTTCGCCGATCAGCACCGGATTGTTTTTCGTTCTGCGGCTGAGGATCTGGATCACCCGCCGGATTTCTTCATCCCGGCCGATCACGGGGTCGAGCTTGCCTTTGCGGGCTTCGTCGGTGAGGTCCCGGCCATATTTGCTCAGGGCCTCGTACTGGGATTCGGGGTCGGGGCTGGTGACGCGCTGGGAGCCACGAATGCCGGCCAGGGCCTGGACGATGGCATTGTAATCGATGCCGTGGCGCGCCAGCAGATCACGCGTAGCGTGAGGAGCGCTGGGCGCGGCCAGGGCCATGAGGATGTGCTCGGTGGAGGTGTAATCATCGCGCATGTTTTCGGCGATGCTCTGCGCCTCTTGCAGCACAGCGTTCACATCCCGGCTCATCCCGACCTGAGCGGTTGCGCCCGTGGCTCTTGGTTTGCGCCCGAGCGCCTGTTCCAGTTCGACCAGCACCTGCATGGGATCGACGCCGATACGCTGGAGCACCGAAGGCGCGACGCCGCCCTCCTGCGCCAGCAAGGCAGTCAGCAGATGTTCGGGGTCGATGGAAGGATGATCATAAGTTTGAGCCAGGTTTTGCGCATCTCGCACAACTTCCTGGGCTTTGGTAGTGAATTTATCGAATCGCATAAGTCAGGTATTTGGTGTTTGGTATTGGATTTCAGGCGTATTGCGTGATGCATGTTTATTTTCACGTAACGGAATACGTCCACGGAATAGTATAGAGCAAGAGTATTAGCGGGGGGTTAGAGGAATGTTAGTGGAGTGTATGAAAAGAACAGGCGTCACCATTATCTCCCTGGAGCCGACCGCTGCTTCGGCAATCTTGAGTTTTCACCCAATTGAAAGACATCCACAAACAGGTAAAAAAACACCTCCGAGCATAGCCCGAAGGTGGAGTTGACTGGTTGGTAGTTGATTGTTGGCTGCTGCATATTAGCTACCCGCCCAAATAAGCTTCCTTCACTTGCGGATTGGCGGCCAGTTCCTTGGCGTCGCCGGCCAGTGTGATCATGCCAGTCTCCAACACGTAACCCCGATCGGCCACATCCAGCGCCAGGAGCGCGTTCTGCTCGACCAGGAGGATCGTCATGCCCTGCTCGTTCAGGTCTTTGATCGTGTCGAAGATCAGGTCCACCAAGACCGGGGCCAGACCCATCGAGGGTTCGTCCATCAGCAAGATGCGAGGTCTCGCCATAAGCGCCCGCCCGGTGGCCAACATCTGCTGCTCGCCACCACTGAGCGTGCCCCCTACCTGATTCTGACGCTCCTCCAGGCGCGGGAACAGCGAGAACACCCACTCCAGATCTTTCTTGATTTCCTGGGTGTCGTTGCGCAGAAAAGCGCCCATCTCCAGGTTTTCCCGCACAGTAAGACGCGTGAAAATGCGCCGTCCTTCCGGCACCTGAATCACGCCCTTGCTCACGACCTCGTGCGCCCGATAAGCAACCAAATCCTCGCCCTCAAGCCGCACGGAGCCTTTCCGGGGATCGATGATACCGCTAATGGTCTTCAACGTCGTGGATTTGCCCGCGCCATTGGCGCCGATCAGCGTTACGATCTCGCCTTGCTCGACCGTCAGGGAGATGCCTTTGAGTGCGTGGATGTTGCCGTAGTAGCTGTGTACGTTTTCTAATTCAAGCAATGCCATGTCTTTATTCTCCCTGCGTCGGAACCTCGGCGACAGCGGTTTCGTGTTGGGTGGCGGCGCCTCGCCCCAAATAGGCCTCGATAACGCGTGGATTGCTGCGAATTTCTGCGGGCGTCCCTTCGGCGATCTTTTTGCCATAATCAAGCACGGTGATGGTCTCAGAAATCTGCATGACCACCCGCATGTCGTGTTCGATCAGCAAAATCGTAATTCCCAACTCGTCGCGTAATTTCTCGATGAATTGGGTCATCTCTTCGGTCTCACTGGGATTCATGCCAGCGGTGGGTTCATCCAAAAGCAAAAGCTTGGGCTCACTCGCCAGCGCCCGGGCGATTTCCAACCGTCGTTGAGCGCCGTAAGGCAGATTTTTCGCCAACTCATCGGAAACGCCGTGCAAACCGACGAAATTAAGCAGATCGAGCCCTTTGTTCATCGCATCTCTTTCTTCGCGGCGGGTGGCTGGGGTATTCAGCACGGCCCCAAACCAACCGGCGTGCATACGAGGATGGCGGCCGACCAGGACATTTTCCAGGGCTGTCAAATTCTGAAAAAGCCGGATGTTCTGATACGTGCGCGAGATGCCGCGGTGGTTGATGTGATCAGGCCGCAGGCCGATCAGGGAGTCGCCATCCAGCAGAATGTCACCTTCGGTGACTTTGTAGAAACCGGTGACGCAATTGAAAAAGGTGGTTTTGCCAGCGCCGTTCGGTCCAATAACAGCGTAAATGGACTTCTCCGGCACCGAGATACTCAGATCGCCGACCGCCGTGAGACCACCAAACTGTTTTGTTACGTTAATCGCTTCTAGCATAATGGACATGATGATCTCCTCTAGATTTCGGTTATCGCTGGAGCAATAGGCTCGATCTCGGAATCAAAATCGACATCTCCCCGATCGGTTAGCTCGGCTTTGTGCGTCTTCTCGGGAATAAAGCCCTCCGGTTTCACCAACATCATGACCACAAGCAATGCACCGTACATCAACATGCGGTAGTCGGCGAATTCGCGCAGGAGTTCGGGCAAGCCCACCAGCATAAAAGCGCCCACCAAAACGCCAGGGATACTACCGATACCGCCTACGATGATGAGCGACAGCACATTGATAGAAACAATGAGGTTGAAGCTGTGCGGGAAAATTGAGCCGAGTTTGGTGGCGAAGATAGCGCCAGACAGGCCGGCGAAGGCGGCGCCAGTGGCGAAGGCCAACAGCTTGGTGTTGACCAAATTGATGCCCATCGCCTCGGCCACGTCCTCATCCTCGCGTAACGCCTTCCAGGCTCGTCCCACGCGAGCGTCGCGCAAGCGGAAGGCGACAAAGGCGACAATGCCGATACCGATAGCCACCAGATAGAAAATCTGCTCGGGATCCTTGAAGACAAAATCGCCGATTTGTGGTTTAGGGACTTGCAAGATGCCCTGAGCGCCGCCGATATAGGGCTTTAGCCAGTTTGATAAAGCCACAACGCGAATAATTTCTCCAAATCCCAGGGTGACGATAGCCAAATAGTCACCGCGCATCTTGAGCACCGGTATGCCCAATATCACGCCCGCAAGCAGTGACACGAGAACGGCAAACGGGAGCGCCAACCACCACGACCACATCACTGTCGCTAAACTACCGGTGGTCGTAAGCACGCCAACCACATACGCGCCGATAGCAAAGAAAGCGACATAGCCCAGGTCAAGCAGGCCAGCATAGCCGACCACGATGTTTAGACCAATGCCCATGATCACGTAAATCCCGACCGTATTCAGGATCTCGCTGGGGTACGGGCCCAGGAATTGGGGCAGAATCAGAAGGAGGATAGCACCCAGCACGAAAGAACCGATCTGGACATAGCGCTGTCGCTCCCGCGATCTCGTTTTGACGACGGTCTTCTTGGGGCGACTGGCAGAGCGGGCGCGCCAGAGGCTAATCGCCACACCCAGCAGGAATGTAACAACAACGCCCATCCAGGATAGGCCTTTCTGCTCGTAGAGGAAATCATCGATCGGCATGTACCAATCTCGGCCGCCAAATGTGATCTTCAGCAATTCTTGCATGATGCCCATGATGATAACGGCGCTGACGCCGCTGAGGATGGCGCTGCGAATCAACGGAGGCGACAAGCGAATAACGGCTCCCAATACGCTAAGGAGCGCGCCGCCAATGACAAGCACCGCGGTGGCGACGGCCAAAGTTTCCTGACCAAACATCAGTATGTCCATCAATTCAGGCGACGCATTGATGAACATGGCCCGCAGATTGATGGCACTGCCTAATAACAGTAAAGCAGCGAGAATCGCACCGGTGACCAGCCCAGACACGGATCCGAACAAGATGCCAGAAACGCGATGTTGCGCGTCTGTCCTCGTTGCGCTGATGTAGCCAACAATCAAAGGCGGGAGGAACAGCAACAGTTGGCCGAGCGTAAGGGTTTCACTAATGATATAACGTCCATCAAAAGCTTGCACCATGCCAACCAGGCTCACAAAGAGCACCAACACGCCACCGATTACGCCAAGTTGTATGGCGTCTTTCCAGGTAGGTTTCTTTTCTTGTGTCATGATTTACGCTCCTTTATGCCTTTTTCTCTGACAGGTTCTCACCCATAATACCGCTGGGCCGGAAAATAAGAACAAGCACTAACATGAGGAAGGCGATGGCGTCTTTAAGCTGGTAGGGTGCGGGGATGCCGAGCCCGTCCAACACGAGGCTGGGCCCTAATGACTCGACAACGCCCAGGAAAAGGCCGCCAAGCATGGCCCCGGGCAGGTTGCCGATACCGCCCAACACCGCGGCGGTAAACGCCTTGATGCCGGGAATGAATCCCATAAAGGCATTCACCTGCTTGAATATCAAGGCGTACATAATACCAGCGGCAGCGGCTGATGCGCCCCCCAAAGCAAAGGTGTTGACAATCACCCGGTCGACATCGATACCCATCAAAGCGGCGGCTTCTTTATCTTCTGCTACAGCCCGCATCGCTCTGCCCGCCTTGGTCTTTTGCACGTAAAAACGCAGCGCAACCATCAAAATGACTGACGCCACAATCACCACAGCCTGGGTCTTGAGAATCTCGATGCCGAAAATGTTCCACGATCCTTTCAGTGCATCGACGTCAGGATAAGTCTTGACGCCCGAACCGTAGAGTCCTCGAAAAGTGTACTGTAAGAAGAAGGAAGCGCCAATCGCCGTAATCAAGGGAACCAGGCGGGGTGCGCCGCGCAGGGGACGGTAGGCTATTCTCTCCAACACAACAGCAATGGTCGTCGAAACCGCTACCGCTACAACCAAAGCCAACAGAATGGAGATGATCGGATGTTGGTTCCAGAATCCTGTACTGTCAAGATAAATAGCCAAAAAATAAGCTGTAAAAGTCCCGCTCATAAAGACTTCGCCGTGGGCAAAGTTGATCATGAACAGAATGCCGTAAACCAAAGTATATCCCAAGGCGATAAGTGCGTAGATGCTCCCTTGCGCCAACCCGAAAATTATGAAATCCAACCAAACTTCCCCGCTGTACTTGCCCGACGACAGAGTCTGATAAGAACCATAAATAACCAGTGCCGCCAGTACGGCGCCGATCAGATACATGACTAAGTCGGTTGTATCGTATTTCTTCAGTAAATTCCGCAACATTGAGGATGTCTCCGAGAAATGAGCACGGGATGGGCCTCTCGGCTTATGCCGCCGATGACACGGCCCACCCCCTACGTGCGGATTCTTTTACGGAGAGCTTCGGAAAAGAGGGGAAGCGTCACCCTCCCCTCTTTCAGACGAAATCTCCGATTGCGTAGCAAAACGGCTACTTATTTGGGCCAAACAGGCACGTATTCGCCGTTCTGGATCTGGTTGATCACGATTTGCGGGTCGGCGCAGTCACCGTACTCGTCACAAGTGATGGTGCCGGTGATACCTTCCATGCCCGCGGTGGCGAACAGGGCGTCGCGCAAGGCCTGGCGACCGATGTAGATGTTGCCATCGGCGTCCTGCACAGCCACTTTTTCAACTGCAGC
Source organism: Caldilineae bacterium (assembly GCA_011176555.1). Classification (GTDB taxonomy): domain Bacteria; phylum Chloroflexota; class Anaerolineae; order J102; family J102; genus DUEF01. The sequence continues at coordinate 1,869 of DUEF01000318.1, read as the reverse complement.
GAACAGCATGTTAGCGCCGTCGTAAGCGTGGGCGTGGAAAGCGCTCAGCGGATCCTCACCATACTTGGCCTGATGCGCCTCCAGGAAGTGCTTGCCCAACTCGCTCTCGAAGGCCAGGTTCGGACCAGAAATGTACATGCCCTCGGCAGCGTCGCCAGCAGCAGCAACGAAGTCTGGCGAAATCATACCATCTGAACCTGCCAGAATCGTGTCTTCCAGACCGGACACTTCCTTCGCCTGCGCCGTAATGAAACCGCCCTCGGCAATGAAGATCGGGTAGTACAGGAAGTCCGGCTTGTGCACGGCAATGCTCGTCAGCACCGGACGCATGTCGGTGTCGCCAGCGTTGACCGCTTCCTGGGCCACGATCTCGCCGCCCAACTCGGTGAACACGTCTGCAAACACTTGCTGCAACTGCTCGGCGTAGGGGCTGCCATCATGAATGGTGGCGGCTGTGCGAGCGCCCAGTTCGTTGTAAGCGTACTCGGCTACAGCTTTGCCCTGTACCTTGTCGTTGTGCGCGGTGCGCAGGTAGCCTGCCTGATGGGTCTCAGGATCCGTCAACGAAGGCGCAGTGTTCGAGGGTGAGACCAACACCGTGCCAGCGTCGCTGAGGATAGCCGAAGCAGGCTCGCCAGCGCTGGAGCAGTTCGTGCCGATTACGCCGATCAGGGTCGGGTCCGACGCCAGCTTGGTGGCGGCAGCCTGGCCGCCTTCGGCGCTGCACAGGGCGTCCTCACCTACCAACTCGATGGGATGCCCGAGCACTTCTCCCTTGTCGTCGATGGCGATCTCGATGCCGCGACGGGAGTCGACGCCCAAAGTTTCGTTGGGGCCGCTCACAACCAGCGCGTATCCGATGCGGATGGGATCGCCAGCAGCAACACTGATGCAACCCAAGGGGTCATCACATGCCATCTCTTCTGCAGGCTGGGATGGCGCCTCAGTGGCAGCTGGGGCCTCGGTAGCGGCGGCTGCCGGGGCTTCAGTTGCGGCGGGAGCGGGAGTCGCTTCTTCCTTGGCTCCGCCACAGGCGGCGAGCACCAGGGCCAACATGACCACAAGTGCGAAAGTAATCCACTTGATGTTTTTCATAGCTCTTCTTCTCCTTGAGTGCTATGTGGATGGAAGGTAAAACCGACGAGAAGTATAGAATTGACAGCGTAACGACTATCGCCCTGGAGCCATGACCCTCACCACACTGTGAAAACAGACGCCAGGGTGCTCAGAAGTATAACGGGTTGCGGCGATTTGTCAAAATTGGTAAACCGAAAAATCGGGGAACCAATAAATCGGCGAATCAGGGGGGGACCCCGGTTTCCCGGTTCACTACTGGTTTCCCGGTTTACTGATTTCCCGACGCGTCAATCGCACGGACTTCCACAAACCCAAATCCTTGAATCCCAAACGGCGATAAATACCGCCAGCGGCGGGGTTGTCGTAGTACAGCACCGGGCGGATGCCGTCATCGATGAGGGAGCGGCAGAGGGCGACCATGGCTGCGCTTGCGTAGCCCTTGCCGCGGTGCGCTGGTGGCGTGAAGACGCCCCCAATCATGGCGAGGGTGCTGGTTTCGGCGTTGGTTAGCACCGAGCTGACGATCTGGTTCTCGACCTCTGTGATGAACACCCGGCCAGCTTGCAGGGGGCGTTCGACCGCACGCGGTGTGCGAGACATATGTCCTGCATCGGCGTAAAAACGGCAGAGCGCGTCGAAATCGGCCATGCTGGCGCGGCGGACGGGCCAGGGCTTACAGGTCGGATTGAAATCCAGCGGGTCGAGTTCACACAGATATTCAGTGCTCGTCTCCTGCGCCCGGTAGCGTTGCAGGAAAGGCAAGAAGCTCTTGACGTGACGGGGGTTGTCCTG
>DUEF01000317.1 GCA_011176555.1 Caldilineae bacterium | reverse complement strand
TAGAGCTGGTCGAGATAGTTCAGGTCGGGCATGTTGGCCCCGTCATCTGCGGTGGTGGGGGCCAGCGCCGCCAGCATGATGTCGGCATCGGCGTCCGCCCGTTGCACGCTGTTGGCCCCCTCCCGCAGCAAGCCAAAATAAGCGCGTGGATCCACCCAGCGCTGGCCCCAGTGCGGGGCGATGTTGGGTTCATCCCAGATCTGGTAGGCGACGATACGGCCCCGGTAGCGCTCGGCCACAGCCGTGGCGAATGCGCCGAAATCTCGGACATCGTGGGGCGGCGACAGAGGGTTATCGGCATCGATGGCCTCGCGCGTCCAGACAGGCGATCCATCCAGTAGTAACACGACCTGCAGATCCTGTTCCCGAGCAGCTGCAATCGCCCGATCAGCGCTTTGCCAGCGCCAGGTCTCCGGTTCCGGCTGGATTTCATCCCAGGGCAAGCGCAAACGCAGATAGGTCATGCCATCTTCAGCCACCTGTTCCACCCGCTCCTGAGCGATGCCGGGTGAAAGTCCTGCCAGATCGACATTGGCCATTAGCGCACCATGCCCGGAAACCGGCGTCACTGGTAGGGCGAGATCTCCCCCGCGCCGGGCCGACAGCAGGTTGAAGGCAAGGCCCGCCAACACAACCAGTATCAAACAGGTGGAGAGAATAAGACGGCGCATGGTGAAATAAAATCGTCGGTGATTGCTTCGGACTGCCGTCCTCACGGCGACAGGGTGATGATGGCAGAATCGTAGCACAGGGAGAGCGCAGAACCAAGACCTGGAGAGCATGAATGAGCTACGCTCAAGTTTGCGAAAAAGAGGATGTGCGGATAGAATGAGGGGCTGTTGCCCAAACCATACCTATCACTTGCAGGATGCCTTAATGCCAACAAACGATCAGCCCTTAAATTTACCCGAAACGCCCGGAAGCAAAAGTGGCCAACCCGCTGTGCACGAACGCGTGAAAGCGGATGTCGTCAACATCGAACAGGGTGGCGCTCAAAGTGTCCAGGCCAAGACGGTGACGGTCACCCAAGGCGGCATTCAAAATGTCGCGGCGGAAAACGTCGAAATCCACCAAGGCGGCGCCGCCCAGGTCCAGGCGCAAGATGTCACGGTGCTTGAAGGCGGCGTCGGCATTGCTCAGGCGGATCAAGTTCGTCTCAGCAACGTCCAGGCTGGCGCTATTTTCGGTCGCCAAGTGCACAGCGAGCATAGCCGAACGATCTTGCTGGCCGCACAACAGGTCGATGGCGAGATCGAAGCGGTGCTGGACACCCGTACGGCCATCGTTCTGGGAACCGCCATCGGCGCAGTGTTTGGGCTCTTCCTGCTGCTCATCGCACTTAAACGAAATCGCTAACCGAATCAAAAATACTTAGGAGTTTATCGAAACATGGATTATTCACTCAATGTCGAGCCCAGAACGGAAACCGGTTCCAAAACGAAGCATGTCCGTTCTCGCGGCTATGTCCCCGCCGTTGTATACGGACAGGGTGAAAAGGCGCGGCCCATTCAGTTCACGCAATCTGACTTGATGCACCTGCTGCGCGATGGCGGCGGCAGCCAGCTTATCGAACTGCATGGGCTTGGCGAGAAACCAACGTACGTTGTCATGCGTGAAGTGCAGCGACACCCCTTCAAGCGGCATATTTTGCATGTCGATTTCTACGAAGTGCAAATGGACGTCGCCGTCCGCACAGAAGCGTCTCTTCACTACGAAGGCGAATCCCCGGTTATCAAGGCTGGCGGCGTGCTCATGTACGGACTCGAACGCATCGAAATCGAATGTCTTCCCCGTGATATTCCCGAAGCATTCATCGTCGACCTGACTTTGCTGCAAACGGAAGACGACGTTGTGCGCGTTTCCGATCTGGCTATCCCCGAAGGCGTCACCATTCTCAACGCTAAACCCGATGATATCGTCGCCAGCGTCACTGTCCCGCGCAAGTTGGCCGAGGGAGAGGAAGAGGAGGAAGAATTCGCTGAGGAGGAGGGTGCAGTCGGGCCGGAGGTCATCTCCAAAGGCAGGGAAGAAGAGTAAGTCAACGGACGCAAGCGGAGCGAGCGCCGAAGCATTCCTCTAACCTGGACAACTCTAGAATACGAATAAGGAAGCACGGATTTTCTCTTTGGGTTTATCCGTGTTTTCCTATTTGCATCGGCAGATAGACGGTGGACGGACCTCAACACAAAAGGGGGTGGAAGTCGCGCGGCTGGGGGTGAAACCGCTCAGGGCCACGCCTCTACTGGGGTTCGGGCGTCGGTGTTGCGTCCTGCTCAAGCAGCGTCATTTGGCCTGTCAAACCAGCCACCTGCAGGCGCACTGGCGCACCCACTTCATTCTCAAGCTGTTCTTGAATAGTGGAAAGCTCCGCTTCCGTCAGAGTGTCGCGCCCAAACGTCACAACGATGGCGTCGATGGCGTAGCCTTCCCGGAATGTTTTCGCCCCAATCTCCACCACAGTCGCGCCGTTCGCCGTTGCCAGTTCGGTGAATTGATCTTCCAAATGATTGTGAACCACCATGTCGTCCAATTTAGTGTCCCACAACTTGGTGTCGATCACTTCAGCATCGATCCACACCTCGCCGCCGACAATGTCCTGAAGTCCATCCCTTAATTTCGTTACATCTTCCGGTGAGAGTTTCCGTCCCTCATAGTCATAAATCCGCGCGGTCAAGCGGTTGATATCGCCTTGTGATTTCATCTGGATGTTTTCAGTCGCCCCCACGCGGGTGATGTAACTTTCGCTGAACAGCCGTTCGATCTGAGTCTGGACATTGATTTTACGGACAGACACAGCTGTCGTTAGCAGAAGGATGACGAGAATGCCGGCCAACGAAACAAGCGTTATTTGCATCCCCTTTTGCAATTCCGCCTTGTCGCTGCGTTCGGGGTGGAAGCCCAAAGCCAGGAAGGTGATGGCCGCGGCAAAAATGATCGCCACCAGGTTCGTCGCAAACAGGAGTAGGGAGCCCGAGGCGATCCGTAATTGGAAGACGCCAAGGCCGTAGCCAGTTACACACAGGGGCGGCACCAAAGCCGCGGCGATGGCGACGCCCGGCAGAGCAGCCGACACCTCCTTGCGACTCATGGCATACCCTGCCGCCGCCCCTGAAGCCAGAGCCACACCCAAATCCAGGACTGTCGGTTCAGTTCGAGCCAGGATCTGATCGGTGACTTGATTCAAGGGTGAAAGCAGGGTGACAGCCATGCCCACGATGATGGCCAGCGTCACGCCTTTGGCTGTGGATTCAGCAGCCTCCAAGAGCTGCCGGTAATCCCCGATCACCATGGCCATCGCCATGGCCAGGATCGGGCTCATTAAGGGCGCGACGAGCATCGCGCCGATGATTACGGCAGCGGAATTCTGCAACAGCCCCAGGCTGGCGATGATGGAGGCCAGGACGATTAGCACATAGAAATCCACCGTGGCGACGGCTGAACCCAAGATCTCCCTGCTGACAACCTGGATGCGATCGACCGTCAGGTGTGGCAGGGGGTCTGTCAGCATCGACCAGAGACGTTCCAATGTTGGATGCTCGGGAAATCGGTACTTTTTGGCCAGCACCAGCGGCATGGCGCTGGCGTAACCGATGACGGTGGAAATACCGCCAAAGTAGGGTCTGTTGAGAAAACCCTCTTGCGATGCACCGAGGAAAAGGAGATCTGCGTGTTCCGCTTCCCGCCGGATCCCAGCCTCCACCGTTTTTGCTAACTCGATCTTCGTACTGACGCCCCCGGCATCTGCCAACGCCCCAACCGTCGTAGCGATGGCCTCTTCCGCATCCTGCCGCTCCTCCTCCGTTGGCGCGTCGGTCATGACAGAAAGAACCACCAACTCAGCATTCTGCTCGCCTCTGAGCTTGTGAGCGACCTCCAGAGCAAAAGGTGCGTGAGGACCACCGGCGGTCGGAATCAAAATCTTCTCCACGCGCTGAGGCATCTGCCCGCGCAGTAGCACCACATCGCATTCGGCATAACGCAAAATCGGAGAAAAAATGGGATGAGGATGCCCCTCATCGGGCGGCTCATCCCCTCCCCAGCCAAGCAGCAGCAAATCTATATGCTCCTCCCGCACGGCCTCCAGCAAACCCTCCGGCACACTGGGGGCGATACGCACCATCCCTTGAACAGGCACACCGGGGATTTGGGCGGCGGCCACCCACTGTCTGAGCGCGGCCATTTCCCGCGCAGCCGCCTCTTGCTTGAGATGCCCCGGCATCTGTTCGGGTAACGTCAGTACCTTCAGCGCCAGCACTCGTCCATCCTGCGACGACGCCAGCTTCGCTGCGGCCTGAATCAGTTCAATCGCCTTGCCGGGATCAGCGATGGCCACCAACACCCGATATTCGGCCTCCAATTCGAGCTCCTCATCCCGATCTGAGACAACGGCCTCCTTGTGCCGCACCTTGATGGCGCAGGAACGGGCATACAGCACATAGTAGATGATTCCGGCCAGTATCCAACCCACGCCCCACAACCAATAATGATGGCCCATGGCCAAAGGCAAAAACAAGCCCAATGCGACGACAATCCAGGGGAAGAGAGGATGAAAAGGCAATTTCGGGCGTCGATTCTTTGACAAGCCGGATTTCGCTCGAAAGGCGTCAGGTAGATGTGTAAATGCCGCTATCCACAAAAAAGCGAGTGCGGCAAGACCTGCCGCCAACCTGATATCGCCGAGGACAATCACGGCCGCCGCCACCAGCATGGGGATGGTGATCTGGGCCAGGGGCACGCGGCTGAATAAGCCCTTCGTCGCCAGGTGTTCTGGCAGGAACCCGTCTCGGCGCATCGCCTCGAACAGACTAATGACCTGAATGAGGCCATAGCTGAGCGCCAAAAGGTTCAAGCCCAACCCCGCCACTGTGTAGGTGATTAAAAAGAGCCCTTGCAAAGCATGACCATCCCCTGCCGAAACAAGCAAAAGAGGCGCTTGAGGAACATCCTGCAATTCCGCCCCGGACTGAATCAACGATGAGGAGATGATTCCAAGCGCGGCGACGATCACCATCGTCAGCACCATGCCCGGAAACACATTGCGGGTGGGGCGCACAATTTCATCGCGAGAACTGACGATGAATTCCAGTGCCCACAAGGTCGAAAGCAACACCGGCATAAGCGAGATATTTTTCCGGTCGTTCAGGGCCAAGTTCCAAAAAACAGGCCCCTCGACGACAAAAAAGTCTCTCAGCAGCAAAAAAACCAATGCTGCGATCCCCAAAAAGACATAGATCGAACGACTACGCCATTTCACGCCGCTGGCAAGCAAGGTATTCAAACCCATGACCGCCAAAACGCTAATGCTCGCTAATTTCAAGCTGAGCGTCACACCAAAAAACACATGAGCAAGGATCGAAACCTGTAAGGCCACGCCAGCAGCCAGCAAGGCGAAGAGGACCCCGTAACCGGCCAACTGCATCCAACCGGTTAGAAAGGTGAATTCCAGTTGCCCGCTATACCTGGCGAGGCTGTACGAACCAGCCCGCCCCGGAACGACGCCAGCGCGTTCGGCGTAGGTAAGAATGAACGGTAGTGCGATCAAGAAAAGCAGTAGGTAAGATGACCGCGACGCCACCGCCCCCCCCATCTTCAATAACAACTCCGACAATGTAAAAATGCCCACCCCCACCCCCACCGTAAGGCCTAACCCCACAACGCGCGGTAGCGTCAACACGCGGCTGTATCGAACTGCTGCCGTGGCACGCGGCGTTGATTCCGTGTTCATTCTCCTACCTCTCTTTCG
>DUEF01000316.1 GCA_011176555.1 Caldilineae bacterium | reverse complement strand
TCAGGGCCTGTTGGATTTCGTGGAAGCCGCCCGGTTCGACAAAGTCGGCGCTTTCACCTTCAGCGCGGAGCCCGGGACCCCGGCAGCCACTTTGCCCGACCAGGTTCCCGACGAGGTGAAGGAAGAACGCTGGGAGCGCCTGATGGCCCTGCAGCAACCGATCTCGCTGGCCCGCAACCAGGCGCAGGTGGGACGCACGCTGCCGGTGCTGGTCGAGGGCTACGGCGACGGCCTCACCCTGGCCCGTTCCTACCGCGACGCACCCGAAGTGGACGGTTTCGTACTGGTCGAGGGTGAATTGCCGCTGGGCGAGATGCAGGAGGTGCGCATCACCGCGGCGATGGAATACGATCTGGTGGGCGCACCTGTCTAGCAGGGCGACCACAAGGGTACGCCCCTACTTGCCCCACAGCCACGCCCAGAAGCCTCGCTTCTCGGCTGGCGCTTCTTCCGGTTCCGGCGCGGGCGCTTCCGGCACCGGCTCAGGCTCCATCTCTGTCCCGACCGCCGGTTCTGGCTCCACCGCCATCGCTGCATCCTCCAACACCGGCTCTGGTGACTCGATGAAGGGCGGCGCTGGCGGTTCTGGTTCGGCAACCGGCGCGGGCATGACCACGGGAACAGGGGCGGGCTGTGGCGCAGGGGGTTGTTGCGAATACGCGCGCTGCTGGGCTATGGCGTCCAGGCGGCGCTGTAAATCGAAGAGATGCGCCTCCATCTGCCTCATGCGCTCCCGTTCCACGCTGCGGTTGGCGTCCAGTTCCCGTTTCATCTCGAACACCCGGCGCTCGGTGTCCACCATCCGCTCCCGTAGCCGCACATTTTCTTCTTTGAGATTGAAGTTATCCTGCAACAGCACGCCCAACAGTTGCCTGGCCGTCTGTTGCCCGCCCAGGATGATTTTCTGGCTGTCACTGAGCGACGACAACGTGTCGGCGACCAGTTGGCCGATGTCCGGCTCGTCCGCGGGGCCAGCGTCCAACACCAAGGTCTGGCCCTCGGTCGAGATAAGCTCGGCGGCCGGGGCTTCCACGTCCGGGTCGGGCTCAGCGGCCGGGGCCGGTGCGGAACCGTCCGCCAGTTGTGTGCGCACTTCATCGACGGTGAGACCCTGTTGCATCAGTTGACGCACACGCTGCAACGTCTCGACATCGTCAGAGCCGTAACGACGGTGTGTGGTTTTTCCTGCGGCTTGGGGGCCGGGATTGCCTGCTTCAGGTGACAGGAAGCCACCAAATTGCTGTGACCATCGCCGTAATGTCGAAGGAGAAACGCCCAGTTCTCTCGAAACCTCGGCCGGACGACGGCCTGCGGCAGGCGTCATCCAATCACCTGCTTTTTCACAGCCTGGCTAGTCATTGACCACCCGAAAATCGGCATCGACCACGTCCGGGCCGACGGCGCTGGGACCGGCGTCACCACGCACGCCTGAACGATACTCTTCTTTGATTTCTGTGGGGACCTTGTTCAGGAAAAAGGTCAGGCCCACCCACAGCATGGCAAGATCGTCCAATTGCCCGAGGCCGGGGATGACGTCGGGGATGATGTCGATGGGGAGGATGACGTAAGCGGCCACCAGGATGGGGATGCCAAAACGCAGGATAGGGCTCACGCGGTTGTCGCGCAGCAAATGCCAGGCAAGTTGGATGTTTTCCCACAGCTCTTGGATGGAGCGGGGTTTGTTTGCAGCGGATTCTTGCTGACTGTCGGTCATTCGGAGGACTCCAGGGGGTAAATCGGGGGTGAGAACAGGGCTGATCGCATCCTATCACAGTCGTAATCGTTTTGGCAAGCGATTTCGTGAGCGATTTTTAGTCGTTGGGCGATCATAAGCGAATCAGAGAGCAGCGCCATTCGTGATTTCATGGCATAATGAGAAACAGACTGGCTCTGCAATTGTTTTACGTCGAAAAACGCATTTAGGTTTCACACCCTTCATTCTCGCCGCATGAAAACCCTCGACCTCCACCTGCGCGAACAATCTCCGGTGATGCTGCGCGCCATCGCCCAGAGCCAGGGTTTGGTGATCGACGCCGCCGGTCAACGAGCGTTCCGGCAAGCGCTGGTGGAACAGATGCTCGACAGAGCGCACATCGCCGAAGTCTGGCAAGACCTGGAAGCGCCCGCCCACCAAGCGCTGCAAGCATTGCGCCATGAGGAGAATCGCATCCCCGTGACGGCATTCCAGCGGCGGTTTGGCGAGATCCGGCGGTTTGGGCCGGGCTACCTGCAAAAGGAAAAGCCCTGGAAGCATCCTGCGAACGTCGCGGAGCAGCTCTGGTATCTGGGGTTGCTCGCGAGGGGATTCGTCGAAACCGCCGACGGGCTGGCGGAGTTTTTCAGCATTCCGGGCGATCTGCTCCCCCTGCTTCCCCTGCCCAATTCTGCTTCCGAACGCTTCGCGTTTCCCCCCGCGATTAGCGAGCCGTTGCAACCTCCGGGAGGTGGCCAGGATCACTCCAATGACCAGGGCCTTGACGACCACCTCCCGGAGGTTGATTCGCGTAAAGCTGGCGAGCGCTTTCTGGATGACTTGGCGACCGTCCTCATCCACCTGCAACAGCGCCGGGTGTGGGTGGATAGCCGCGGCGACTGGCGAAAAAAGGATCTGCAATTGCTCGCGCCCAAGCTGAAAACACCGCCGCCTGATCCCGACCACCCTCTGGCCCCGGGCGGCCGCCTGGCCCTGATTTTTCACTGCGCCCGCGCCCTGGGCCTGGTGCAAACGGTGGAGCGCCGCCAACGTTTGCACGGGGAGACGGTGCGCCCCTGGCTGGAGCAGTCGCGGCAGCAACAGGTGGCGACGCTTTTCGCAGCCTGGCGGGACAGCGCCGCGTGGAACGATCTCTGCCTGACGCCCGGCCTGCACTGCGAGCGCGGCAACTGGCGTAACGACCCCGGGGCCACGCGCCTGGCCCTGCTCGACATCCTGGGCCAGGCGCAAACGGGGCAGTGGCTCGGGTTGGACGCCTTCATCGCCGCCATCCACGAACAGCGTCCCGATTTTCAGCGCCCGGATGGCAATTACGACACCTGGTACATCCGCGACGATGACGGCTCTTACCTCAAAGGCTTCGAGCACTGGGATGACGTGGAAGGCCGCCTGCTGCGCTATCTCTGGTCGGGGCCACTACACTGGTTGGGGGTGATCGCGCTGGACGGGGAAGGCCAACACTGGCGTCTGACCCCGGCCGGTTTGGCTATGCTCCACCCCGATGCGTCGTCCCCGCCAGCCGCTGTCTCCCCACCGCCCCTGGTCGTGACCGCCGACTTTCACATCACGCTGCCCCCAAACCACCGCCTCTACGATCGTTTGCGGGTGGCGCGCTTCTGCGTGTGGGAGGCCAGCCTGCCGGATTATCGCTACCGCATCACCCAGCGAGGTTTGCGCCGGGCCGCGGCCGCCGGGATCAGCCCGGAGCAAGTGCTGGCCTTCCTGACAGCCGCCAGCGGCGAACATATCCCCGACAATGTACGCTCGGCCCTGACGAAATTCACCCCCTGACGGCTTGTGCCCCAGGGGAACTGCCTTTATGATGCGGGCGGTAAACCACAGCCGTCCTCCCGTCTCCCTGTCTCCCCGTCCCCTCCCCCCCATGACCCCACTACTTCTCCTCTTCCTCCTGGCGCTGCTCCTGATGGTGATCGCCAATCTCGGCCAGCGCCTGGCCTGGGCGCGGTGGCTCACCTTCGCCAGCTTGACGCTTGTCGCTGTGACGGCGTTTGTGGCGGGTTTATGGGTCAGCTTCTCCACTCCCACCATCATTACCGAGTTAGCCGAGCCGGGAATGGATTTTAAGGATCAGGGTTTCGGGCTGTGGCTGGCGATCGGCGGCGGGCTTTCGTTCCTGGTCGTGCTGGCGGCGGTGACTGCGACTCTGCGACAGCGAGACCCCGCCCTGGGCCGACTCTTTTGGAGCCGCCCGGTTCAGGTCACGGCCATCGTGCTCACGGTTTTGTACGCAGGCTTGAATCTGGCAGTTTCCGCCGCCATCACCGACCCCGCCTTGCTCACCGGGCTGACCGGTGAGGTCGGTATGCCCGAGGTTGCGGCCCAGTACGCCATCCTCGTTACGCTGGCCTTTCTGGGCGTGGGATTGGGCGTCCGCCGCAACTGGCGGGACACACTCACCAGGCTCGGGCTCAAACGCATCGGCCTGATCGAATTCATCCTCGTTGGCGCGGCGGCGTTTGGCATGGTGCTCGCGAGCATCGTCATGGGCGCGGTCGTCATGCTCCTGTTCCCGGACAGTCTGGCCGAGGTCGAATCCTTCAATCAAGGGCTCTTGCTCAGTTTTGGCAGCCCGCTGGGGGCGATTGCGCTGGGCTTGCTTTCCGGCATTGGCGAGGAAATCCTGTATCGGGGGGCGCTACAACCGGCCTTTGGCCTGATCGCCACCAGTGCGGTCTTCGCCCTCCATCATGCGCAATACGTCAATCCCGGCCTGATCGTCATTTTCGTGATCGGGTTGCTGCTGGGGTTGATCAGAAAATGTTGGGGAACCACGCCGGCTATTCTTGTTCACGCGCTGTACAACACGGTTTTGCTGTTGCTCGCCCTGGCCGCGGCGCAGTTCGTCTCACCCTGAAGGCAAGGAGTTCATTCGTGCACGATCCCGCATCCATCAGTTCCACCAATCTTACCTGGGCGCTCATCGCCGGCCTGGTCATTTTGCTGGCCAACGCCTTTTTCGTTGTCGTCGAATTCGCCCTGATCACATCACGGCGCACGCGTTTGGAGCAAACGGCCGAACGGGGCAGCAAGCCAGCGCGCATCGTTTTGAAAATGCTCGACAATCCCGACAGAGCTATCGCCGCAGCCCAGCTCGGTATCACGGCGTCCAGCATCCTCCTCGGTATCGTAGCCGAAGAGCCGCTGGCCGAGTTGTTGGCGCCGGTGCTCACGCCTTTGTTCGGGAGCCTGATGAGCGAAGCCGCGGCCGCGGCCGTCGCCGCCACCCTGGTGCTGCTCATCCTCTCGTTCTTCCACATGGTTTGGGGCGAACAAACGCCCAAAATCATGACGATCCGTTATCCCGAAAGCGCCGCCTTGCTCGTCGCTTATCCCATGCAAATCTTCGCTACCATCACCGCCCCTTTCGTGTGGGTCGTGGATAGGACGACTGCTTTGTCATTGCGGCTTTTGGGCGTCAAAGGCACAACGGGGGCGCACGGCACCATCGCCTCACTCGAAGAATTAAAGGCCGTGGTGCAACAAAGCGGCCAGGTGGGGCTGATAGAAGAAGACGCCAAGGAGATGGTCTACCGCGTGTTCGATTTCGGCGAAATGGTCGTGCGCGAAGTGATGATCCCACGCACGAACATCGTCGGCGTCGAGCGTCACGCCACCGTAAGGGAACTCTTGCAGATCTACCGGGATCAACGTCACACTCGTTTCCCCGTTTATGAAGATGACCTGGATCACATCGTGGGCATTTTGTCCACCAAACGCCTGTTGGCGCTGATGGCGGATCAGCCCGACATCATGGATCGGCGGATCGATAGCCTGGGGTTGTTGCGCGAGCCGGTGATGGCGCCCGAATCCCGCCTGATCAGCGATCTATTCACGGAGATGCGCGCCACCCACACGGGGCTGGTGATCGTCATCGACGAATTCGGGGGCACAGCCGGGCTGGTGACCATCGAGGAATTGGTGGAGGAGGTGATGGGCCAGATCAGCGATGAGTGGTCGGCGAAGCCGTTGATGCGCAAAGTGGACGATGGCGTCTACGAGTTGGAAGCGCAAATGCGGGTGAACGAGATCAACGAAGCATTGCTGCTATCCCTGCCCGAAGATGACGCTTATGAGACTGTGGCAGGCCTGATACTGCATCAATTGCGCCGCATCCCCGCGGTAGGAGAAGCTGTAAAGGTCTCGGGATACAGAATTCAAGTGCTGGAAATGGACGGCCCCAAAATCACCGCCGTGCGCATCGAGCGAGAATAGTGCTTTTCAAGTCGTTCGCTGATGGGCGGCCTCAAAAAGGATGATGCTGGCCGCGACCGCCGCATTCAACGACTCCACCCCATTTTGCATCGGAATCGCCACCTTTTGCACATCCGACCAGCTTGCCGTTTCCCGCGCTGCCTCTGTTTCTCCTCCCACAATCAACACACTTGGCCCCCGCCAATCGACCTCGGTGTAAAGTCGCGAGGCGTTGGCGTCCGCTCGATAACGTTTGGCGTCTCCCAGCCAGGCCTCCGCTTGCGTCAGGTCGCGCGCCTGGCGGATCGCCACCCGAAAATGAGCGCCCATGCCCGCCCGTAACACCTTCGGCGCCCACGGATCCGTCACCCCAGGCAGCATCACCACCTGATCCACGCCCGCCGCGGCCGCGCTGCGCAGCAACGTTCCCAAGTTGCCCGGATTTCGCAAATGCTCCAGCAGCACGCTCAGCCCACCGTCGCCTGGGGGGATTTCCGGCCAGGGCGCCACAGCCACCACGCCTTGCGAACTCACCGTATCGGTCAGTCCGGCCAGCAATGCTGATTCCATGCTGATCGCCTGCGTTCCCGCCATCTGCGCTCGCGCCACCAGCGATTGCACATGGGCGCCCGCGTCCGGCTCAAAAAAAAGCAGCGCCGGCGGATAACCGGCGCTCATAGCATCTTCGATAAGCCGCACACCCTCTAGCAGAAGTTGTGCATATTTTTTACGGCCCCGCCGGCTCAACAAAGCGCGAGCGTGTTTATAGCGGGGATTGGCGGAACTGGTGATATGGACGAAGTCCATTCTTACTGCAGAGAACCCTTCGCTACGTTCACCACAGCCGCGAACGCCTGCGGCTCGTGCACAGCCAAGTCGGCCAGGATTTTGCGGTCCAGTTGCACATCGGCCTGCTTCAAGCCGTGTATCAACCGGCTATAGCTCAAGTCGTGCTGGCGACTGGCGGCGTTGATGCGGGTGATCCACAAACGGCGGAAATCACGCTTGCGGCGACGGCGATCTCGGTAAGCATACACCTGGGCGTGAATCATCGACTCATTGGCGGTTTTGAACAAGCGATGGCGGGCGCCATAGTGCCCTTTCGTCAATTTTAGTACTTTTTTGTGCCTGGCGCGAGCAGTCACGCCTCGTTTTACACGTGTCATTGGAACCTCAAGAAATGATCGAGGATCAAAGGCTGAAGATGAACGATTACAGATTAAGCATGTGTCTCACACAATGACTTTAATCATCACTCATCACTCATCAATCCCCAATTTTAGAGTGTCATTACTTCTTCTTCAAGTAAGGCGCAAGGCGCTGGATCTGCCTCTTGTGACTGTTTTGGTTATCTGTGAGCAGCTTATCAAACTGCCGTTTTGTGCGTTTAGGCGTACGGCGCTTAAGATGGCCCTTTCCTTGCTTAATGCGGCGTAATTTGCCATTGGCGGAAAGCTTGAAGCGCTTCGCAGCGCCCTTGTATGTCTTAATTTTCGGCATTCAAAAACTCCTGACAAGAAAGAGGCGCTCCTCGGTTGAGCAGCACCTTCTTTGTGATGTTGTGCTGGATACAATGGTAGGCGACGAGTTCATCTGTGTCGTCGCCTGGCGGAAAACCGCGAGTGGATGCAAATGTTACGATAACGCCCCCTATTTGGGAGCCAGAATCATCAAAAGACTGCGACCTTCCATGTTGGGATGCGTTTCGATTTCGCCAACATCCGCAAGCTGTTTGGCGAAATCTGCAAGGATCTCGCGGGCGACTTCGGGATGGCGGATCTCGCGGCCCCGAAACCGCACGCGCACCTTGACCTTGGCGCCACTTTCGAGGAACTTGCGAGCATGACGGAGTCGAACCTCAGTGTCGTGTTCTCCGGTCTTGGGGCGAAGACGCACTTCTTTGACTTCGACCTGCTTCTGCGCCTTACGAGCCTGACGTTCGCGTTTTGCCTGTTCGTACTGATATTTGCCAAAGTCGAGTATGCGACACACCGGCGGTTTCGCGTTCGGCGCGACTTCCACCAAGTCCAGTTCACGTTCTTGCGCAATCTGCAAAGCTTGACGAGGGGGCATGATGCCAAGTTGCTCTCCATCCTCCGAGATGACTCGAATTTCCGGGGCGCGGATTCTATCGTTGACGCGAACACGTGGGGTGCGCTTATAACTTCTTCGGCTGCTTCTTCTTTTGGCTATTGGAGGCCTCGCTAACAGGGTGACGGTGGAAAGGAACGGCTAAACCGGAGACAAGGGACGCGATAGTTTAGGGACCTGACGATTTAGATCAATCAGCTATTTTGCCCTCAGTCCAGGCGTGCCGATTAGTAGAAAACCGCCCCGTTTCGCCAAAACCAGGAAACGGGGCGAGGCAATACTGACGACTGCCGAGCATACCATAAGTTTCTGTAACGCGTCAAATCACTGCGCAAGGTTGGGGATGTTCGCCGTCTTTTGGCAAACATCCCTTCTCTAGCTTCGGATTCAAATCGCGATGCGTTCGGCGACCGCCTCCTGGGCCAGTGTGACGAACGCATCCACCGACATTGTTCCCAGGCGTTTGCCATTGCGCAGACGCACATTCACGACATCCGCCTCGGCCTCACGACCGCCAATTACCAGCATGTAGGGAATTTTCTGCAACTGGGCGTTACGGATTTTCGCGTTCATCCGACCATCGCTGTTATCCAACTCGACGCGTAGCCCGGCCAGCTTGAGTTGCTCCATTACTTGGGCCGCATACTCGTTTTGCTCGTCCGTGATGGGGATGATCTTCACTTGCACCGGCGTCAGCCACACCGGAAAGATGCCGCCGTAGTGCTCGATCAATACGCCAAAGAAGCGTTCGATACTGCCCATCAATGCCCGATGAATCATGTATGGCCGGTGCTGGACGCCGTCAGCGCCCACGTAGGTCAGATCGAAACGCTCGGGCAGATTGAAATCAAACTGGATCGTGCTCAGTTGCCAGGGCCGGTCCAGGGCGTCGGTCACATAGATATCGATCTTGGGACCGTAAAAAGCGCCGTCTCCCTCATTGACGCCATACGGCAGACCGCTGCGCTTCAGCGCCTCAAGCAACGCTTCCTCCGAGTCATCCCACTTGGCCTCCTCACCCACGCGTTTCTCCGGTCGGGTGCTCAAGTACAATTGGAATTGTTCGAAGCCAAAATCACGCAAGAGGCTGAGGCTGAAATCCAACACCTTATCGATCTCGGTAGGCATCTGTTCGGGAGCACAGAAAAGGTGGGCGTCGTCCTGTGTGAACCCGCGCACTCGCATCAGGCCATGTAGCGTGCCGGAACGCTCGAAGCGGTAGACCGTGCCCCATTCGGCCATGCGAATAGGCAGATCGCGGTAAGAACGCACCCTGCTTTTGTAGATGAAGACATGGAAGGGGCAGTTCATCGGTTTGAGATAGTACTCCTGTCCTTCGATCTCGATCGGTGCGTACATCCCCTCGCGGTAGAAATCCAGATGTCCGCTGGTTTCCCATAGCGTGGCGCGGCCGATGTGCGGCGTGTTGACGAAATCATACCCGCCCTCCAGGTGCAATTTTTTGGCGTGCTCCTCCGCCAGATGCCGCATCAGCGCGCCTTTGGGATGCCAGAGAATGAGACCGCCGCCCACCATCTCGTGGTTGGTGCTGAACAGATCTAGTTCCTTGCCCAGACGGCGATGATCGCGCTTGCGAACTTCCTCTAGCCAATCGAGATGCGCCTTCAATTCCTTTTTGTTCTTCCAGGCTGTGCCGTAGATGCGTTGCAGCATGGGGCGGTTCTCGTCGCCGCGCCAATAGGATCCGGCCACGCTCAGCAGTTTGAACCCGTCCGGCGGGATCTTGCCCGTATGTTCGACGTGAGGTCCGCGGCAGAGATCCTCGAATGTATCCTGTTTGTAGGTTGAGATTTCGACGGGGCCTTCGATTTTCTCACCATATTCGTCAACCCCCCCGGCCTCAAGACCGTCGATCAGTTCGAGCTTATAGGGCTGGTCGGCGAACAGCGCCCGCGCTTCGTCCGCGCTGACGACGCGCTTCTCGAAGGGGAAACGACCGGCGATGATCTGGCGCATGCGTTTTTCGATCGCATCGAGATCCTCAGGTGAAAAGGTGCGCAGCGAGCCGTCTTCCTTGCGGCCCAGATCGAAATCATAGTAAAAACCATCTTTGATCGGTGGACCGATGGTGATCTTGGCGTCGGGAAAGCGCTCCAGCACGGCTTGCGCCATGACATGCGCAGCCGAATGCCTGAGTTTGTAGTAATCGTCGTATTGTTGGCCGTTCTGACCGTTGGATTGTGAAGATGACATGATAAAACTTCTCCTGTGGGAAGTGGAATTGAAAATGGATGGTGTTTTGATGAAAGATGTCATGCCGAGTGAAGCGAGACATCCCCTTGGAGCAGCATACGCCCGTTATCTCCGGGGATTTCTCCTCCCGTTGGTCGTCGAAATGACATGCATTACAGAGCAGACTAAGCGAAATATGTCTGTATCGCACTCCACGCCTGCGCCCCATAGTACCCCTCGAAAGCCAATTGATCGAGACCCAGTAACAAAAGGATGATAGCGATAATGACGAAAAGCAAATGTTGAATGAGCCCTCTTAAGCCACTGAAAACCTGCATCATCGGTGAATTCTTGGCTTCGAGCGAAGGCTTGATAGCGCTCGTCGCCCTCGCCCAATCCCTCCTCCCCGATTCCGACACCCGCAAACAAAAGCCTGCGAAACCAAGAAGCAGCAGTGCGAAGAAGATGTGCGAATCCACGCTGGTTGGTGGGGGGTTCATAATAACCTCGCTGATGATGCTGAACGCAGAGAGGGAAAAATGGTTAGGTTCGCCTCATAACGATTTGGGATAAAAATCGGTATCCCAAATTTGCCAAATACCAGAACATTCGTGCTAGCATGTCGTACAGACTTCTTCTCCTGGCCATTTTGTTAGTCAGACGACGACCGGCCAATACCATGAATCGAGGTGAACCATGAGTATTGATTTCTTGTTACATGACGTTTTAGGCAGGCTAAACTATATTGATCGAATCGAAGGCCTGTTTTCTGCGATCCGACACGGTGATTATCGGCACACCGGAGGCATTACGGGTATTCTGGGCGAATTGACAAAAAGCGTGAGTGGAACGAACACGCACAAGTTCTCTATTCCGAGAAGGGGTGACCATTCACTCAACGAGGTGGAAGCGCAATTGCGCAAGTATGGTATCACTGTGTTTGGTCGCACTCACGATGGTTCTTACATGCACTTTCATGTCAAACGGCGGCAAGCCCGGTGGGCCGAATACATCATGCTGCATGCCGGAGTTGAGCTTGTAGGGCCGTTGTTTGACAGCAGGAACGTCGTCTACAAAGACCGACATCCGCCTGGTTGGATGCCTGTGCCGTGGAGCG
>DUEF01000315.1 GCA_011176555.1 Caldilineae bacterium | reverse complement strand
ATCGATGTCGGTGGAAAGGGCGTCGACGCCTGGTCGGACGAAGTCATGCAAAGCGGGCGAGTTGACGATGACCTGGTGGAGAGAAGCCGCCATCGCCTCCAACAAAACCAGACCCTGGGTCTCGGTCGTCGATGTGAAGACGAACAGATCGGCTTGGGACATCTGCTCCGCCACTTGCTCGAAGGGCACGGCGCCGATGAAATCCACGCGGTTGGTCACCTGCAATTCGGCGGCGTAAGTGAGCAATTTTTTCAATTCCGGGCCATCGCCGACAATGCGCAGATGGAGCCGGGTGTCCTGTTGCGCGGCCCGGGCGAAGGCGCGCAGGAGAAAGTCAAGGTTTTTCTCTTTGCCGACTCGTCCCACATAGATAAGCTGGATGCGTTCCGGATCGGAGAAGGGGGGGCGCTCTCTGGTGGGGAACAGGCTGAGATCAACCGGCGTCGGCAGGATCTCGACGGATCTGTCGATCTGGTAACTTGGCAAGAGGTCCAAGATATAGGTCGAAGGAGCGATAATGCAATCGACGCCATCCACGTAATCTCGTACGTGACGTCGTACGAGTTGTTTGACAAAATCAGCGTCCAGACCAAAATAATGGGTGTATTCGTGATACAGGGTGTGAAATGTGAACACCAGGGGGATTTTTTCGCCGCGACTGATGTTCAGAGCTTCGCTGCCGATGACGAAGGGGTGGTGAGCATGCAAGATATCGAGCTTCAGGCGGGGAATCAGCCAGGTGATGTGTGGAGCCACGACCACGGGCAGGGTCCAATCGGTGCTTTTGGGCAGCGTGATCGAGGGGTAGCGAAAGACGAATGGCTCGGCATCCTCATGATCTTTGGCGTCAGACGTGAAGAGAGCGACGAAATGCCCGGCGTTCGTCAATCCCTGACGATAGAGATCGATGGAACGAACCACGCCGCTGATAATGGGTTTGTACGAATTGCTGAACATGCCGATACGCATGATGGGGCTTCTCTGGAAAGTGTGCGCGATGTGGGATAATCCCGTCAAACGTCATGCGTAAAAACCCTGCTCGCGTGGCCTGTTTTTTCATTTTACGCAACTGAAACTTGTTTAGCGATCCCGGCTAACCGCCAAGACGGATTAGGGTGAGGATGTTGTGGAAGTGGCGCGCCAATTGTTGCCGGTCTTTGTCAGTCATGTCGCCTGATTCCATTTCTGCGATATACGCCTCGATGGCGGCGATGAAATCATCGTTTACAATATCCTGGTGCTGCTTGAGGATGGCGCGAACTTCATCGGGGTAGTCCGCTTCGGCCAATTGCAGGATCAACACTAATTGCGGGGGCATGGCGTCGTGCATGCGCTTGTTGATGGCGTTGCTGAGTTGGCGCAAACGGGCGGCCGCGGCAGTTGCGCCACTCTCCTCAGCCTGGGAGATGTTCACGGCCAATAGCAGCAGGACGGTTTGGTCGATGTAGGGCAATAACTGATCGAGGGTCTTGTCCATATCTTCGGCGCTTAGCAGTTCTTGGATAATCGCGCTTGCCGCTTGCAATCGCTGCTCCTCAGACGCCCGAATTTGCTCGATAATTTTGAGCATGCGCTGGCGTTTTTCTTCCAACAGCTCCCGCTCTTCGTCCGAGGCCGCCTCGATGTGCTCGGTCAGCGCCTGGAAGAATTCATAATCCAAAGCTGAATAGGCCACAAAGGTGATGGCTTCGACTTCGTCGAGATCGCCATCCAGGATTGCCCGCATAATGGCGTCTCGCGTAGGCCGTTCGCCCAGTTTTTCGATTGCACGCCGTTGCTTGAGCATGCGCTGGCCGACCTCTGTCAAGGGAAGCAGTTTCTCCTGGAGCTGGGACAATCGCTCGGTCTGTGTCGAGTCTCCCACCGATTCGGCCGTGCCGATGGCGTTGGACAACATCATGAAGAATTCCTGATCCAGCAGTTCTTTGTTTTCGGCGACAACCATATTGAAGGCCATGCTGTCATCCTGGATGCGGGCCAATTCTTCGACAAGCTGCGCCTTGCGCTTGCTGGCTTCGATCATCTCAGGCGTGACGCCATCGAGCCCCAAGATTTTTTCACCCAGGCTATCCATCGATAGAAATTGCTGGGGAGAAAGCATGTAGCCGCGACGTTTTTCGGGCGGCAGGGCATCCATCAGCGCTTTCGTGAGGTCGCCGATGGCTTTTTGCCGCTGCACTTCGGTCATGTTGAGTTGTGCGGGCATGAAAACGGCCAGGAATTCGTGCTCGGGATCGTGGTAGAGCAAGGGCGTGGCCAAATAGTTGATGTTGCGGCAATTTGGGCATTGGCTGGCGTTCAGACGCCCGGTCAAAAGAAGTTGCTTGAGTTCGGGCGTTTCGCCGACATCAACGATGCTGAACACTGGCGCCTGGTAGCTGAAGCCGCAGTGGGGACAATTGAGGGTGATTTCTGATGGTCGGAACATGGTGAATTTGGGGTGTTGGGGTGTTGGGGTGTTGGGTATTGAAATTGCGAATTTCAGATTTAGGGCCGCAGGTGACTGGTGAATTGATGGTTTCCCGCTTTCCCGCTTTCCCGCATCAACAACGCGGGCAAATCGTTGACGGAGGGGATGACGGCGTCGGCGCCCTGGCTGAGCCAGAATTCAGCTTCGGTCTCGGGTGCGATTTGTACGGCAAAGGCCGGGGCCGGTTGTTGGGACGGGGGAAGTTGGCGGTAGTGGAGGACGGTGCGCAAGTCGTCGATGGAGTCGCCGACCATGACGGCGCGCTTGGCGGCAAGCGCCTGGATAGCCCGCAGCAGCAATGCAGGGTCGGGTTTATGGCCGTCCTCGTCGGTGAAGATGGCGTCAGGGCTGAGCAGGCCGTCAAAATCCAGGCCGCCAAACACGGAGCGCATTTCGTTTCGATTGCGACCGGTGATAATCCCGACCAATCGCACTCCAGCCCGCCGCAGTCGAGCCATCAGGTCGGGGGCGGCGAACGGACGCTCGGCCTGAGCGAAACCAGGTCGGAAGTGCAACACCGGTTGGCGGTCGTAGATGGCGGGGTAGCGGTCAGCGCCCCAGTAATAAGCGTCGAACACCTGTTGCAGACCGTCGAAGTCCGGAGCGTTGGCGTCGGCGTAGCGCCGGGCCCAGGTCATGCCCTCGCCCGCGCTTTCCGCCGCCAGCTGGGCCCAGGAAATGCTGGCGGGGATGCGGCCAGTTGCGCGGGCCTGAGCCAGAACCACCAGGGTCCAGGCTGTGTCCCAATCGCTGTTGAATCCGCCCGCCCGCTTGAAGGCCATCACATCATCGAACGCGAGGCGTGGATGTGGCAAACCGTGCTCAGCGCAAAAACGCTCCGCAACATGGATGCCACAACGAATATAGGCCGCCTGCGCATCCCAAAGCACGCCATCCACGTCGAAGATGACGGTGTCGATAGAATTGATGGGAGAAGGGTGGTTGCTGGCGGGCATACGAACGGGGTATTGGGTGCTGGGTATTGGGATTGGGGCGCTGGCGCGACTTTGTAGTTTAGCACGGAATGCTGGTCAAGCCTAAACCTTCGCGGGATGATATTCAGTGTCATCGTGCTGGCCTTGCCAGACTGTTTCTCGCAAGGCGATGCATTTGAGGAGGCGAAAAGAAATATCGAAGAAGCCATGTCGCTCTATCTCGAAGTGATGCGAGCAAGAACCAGGTTAGCGGCCAGTTTAACGATGGGGGGAACTGACTTCGCTCCTCTGACATCGCCTTCATCCTCAACGACTGCTGCGACATTCCCGTCGCACACCGTGCACGTTTCTGGCAAAGACCACGCCTGCTCCCGATCCCATCTCCTAGACGCGGGCAAAAGGAAGCCCCACCACAAGGGCAGGGCATGGTGAAATGTGACTGATGAATCGGTTGTT
>DUEF01000314.1 GCA_011176555.1 Caldilineae bacterium | reverse complement strand
TTTTGTGCACCCGCACTTGATTCTGGTACGAGCGCAGTGCTGCCAGCAGGCCGTATTCTCCACCTCCCGCCACACCGGTCACAAATCCATAGCAACGCGTCCATTCATCCTGCCGCAGGTCTCGCGGCTCGACGCCAATGCCCGCCAGTTTGATTTCACCAATCTGGCAAGTGAAGTCATAGCCCGGCCAGGCAAGTTGTGCATCGGAACAGGGCGCTTCTTTGAGGATAAACATTCCCTTATCGTCCAGGAGTTCCTGCACCAACAACAGGTTGCCGGACAGGTGGCTTTCAGACAGGTAGGGCAAAATCGAGCGCTCGGACACCAGATTGTTGTGATTGTCAGTAGCATCGAAAAACTGCACGCAATCCAGCCGCAGATGGGGCGTGGGGATGCAGAGACGTTCCATGACTGCGGGCTGGTTTTCGACGCCATTGAACACGCCGCGCAAATACAGGTCGCAGGCAATGGCCGCACAGTCGGGATAGAGGCGGAACACCCGGCGCACATCCAGCGCCCCCAGGCGAGTGCTCACTTCAGCCTGCAAGTGGGCTGGCTTGCTGGGCGTTGCGGTGCGCTGGCGAACGAACAGACTCCCATCCGTCGGGTCATCGCCACAGCCCGGGAATTCACAGTCTGGCGTTGAGCCGGCCAGATGCCAGGTGTGCTCGCTCACTTTGTCTGTGATTTCCTGGCTAATCAAGTGCCCGTTGTTCCAGGCGTACTGCCGCCTGACGCGGTTATTTTCCAGGATTAGCAAATCGTTCTCAAGTTTTGCGCTGCATTTTTGCATGTGCTTTCCTGATGGTGGGCGAAGCAGCCAATGACCAGCGAGAGCCGATCACCGAGCATTGGCTTTGCGCTACCAATCAAGCAATGGCCAACAATTCCTTGGCCCTGCGGGCGGCGCTGCTGGCATCGGGAGCAAAACCATCAGCCCCCACATGGTCGGCAAAATCCTGGGTCACTGGTGCGCCACCGACCATTATCTTGACCTCGCCACGCACGCCCGCTTCTTCTAACGCTTGTATGGTGGAGCTGATCGACTTGGTGGTGGTGGTGAGCAAGGCCGACATGGCGATGATGTCCGGCTTGTCGGTCTTCATCGAGTCAACGAATTGCGCCGGCGGCACGTCGGTTCCCAGATCGATGATCTTGAACCCGGCCCCTTCCATCATCATGGCTACCAGGTTCTTGCCGATATCATGCAGGTCGCCGGCGACGGTGCCAACCACGACTGTGCCGATCTGCTCCACGCCTGCCGCCGCCAGGAGGGGTTTTAGTAATTCCATAGAGGCATTCATGGCGCGGGCAGAGATGAGCATCTCAGGCACGAACTTCTCGCCCATTTCGAAGAGGCTGCCCACTTCGCTCATGGCGGGAATGCAGGCGGTGTTGAGGATGGATTCTGCGGATTCGCCGGCGTCCAGTGCGATCTGGGTTTGGGCTTTGGCGGCGGGGGCATTACCGTCGAGGACGGCGGCGTAGATTGCTTCAAGACTCATGATTGTTTCTCCTGTTGAATTGTTGGAGTCAAAGGGTGGAAAGGGTAAAAGGGGTTCTTGGTATCACGAAATTACGTTCATCCTCGTTACCCCAGTGATATGCTTCCAGGGTTGGATGCTCCGCATCCGTTGAATTATCAGGGTTCATGACATCATCCAGCCAGTTGGGAATATCCGGCAGGAGGTGGGTGGAGACAGCGATGGTCGGGGGGGTGATTTCCAGAATGCGGTAGCAGCAAGTTGCCAGGCCGAGCGATCCGGTCACGATTTGCTCTGTCCGCCCGATTTTTACGCGGCTGTTGAGATGATGGTGGCCGCAGAAATAAGCCAATATCTGATCGTCTCGACTCGTAATCAGGTCAATCAGGGGCTGCCGTATGTCCTTGAGTCGCTTGTAGCCCCACGTGCTGCAAAACCCACCGCTGCGCGTAGTTGCCAGAGGGTAATGGCAAAACAGCAACGCCGGTACGCCATCCGCCAGTTCCGCTTCCAGCCAGGCCAATTGCCCGTCCCGGTCCTCGTTTCTGATCGAGAACAACACCAGCTTGAGTCCTTGCACCATCAACGAGTGGCGAATAGACTGTGGGCCAAACACCTGGCCAAAATTCGTCTCTTCCAGAGGGCAATTCTCCCACTCCTCCACCTCTGGGTCTAAGCCATCTCGCGGCGCAAGATCGTGATTGCCCGCCACGATCAGGTAAGGCATGGCCGTTTCCGCCAACATAGCGTAGAGTTGCTCCAGTTCCTCGATCCTGACCGAGCCATGATTGACGCCGTCGCCGCCGATGATCATCAGGTCGAACTCCGTCGCGTGAGTTTTCAACCAGGCGAAGAATCTCGGCGTCATGATCGCTGTTTTGGCATAGTGCGGTTCCAGGGTTCCGCTGAAATGAATGTCGTTGACGTATAAAATTCTAAACATTCCGTCCTCTCATCCTGCTATTATCATCCACCATTTTCAATTCCTCCAGAATCTGCCAGCACACCAATTGCATACGGGGCAGGTGGAAGGGGCCTTTCCACAGGTTGCCCTTCAGCGGCGTAGATATGCGTCCATCCCGGTGCAGGTAGCCGTACCATTCACCGTGTTCGGGATCGGGGAAATACTGATAGGCCCAATTGTGGATCATTTGATGCCAGCGAGCGTATTTTTCATCGCCCGTCATCTGGTAAGCCAGAAGCGTGGCGATGATGGCTTCGTTTTGGGGCCACCAGAATTTCATGTCCTGCCAGTATTCCTGAACCGGCCAGCCTTTGACATCACGGAAGTAAATGATGCCGCCGTATTCTTTGTCCCAACCCCATTGCCACATCCAATCCAGAATCGTCGTCCCCAACTTAATCAGCCGAGGGTCGTTGCCGCGATGCTTGGCTTCCTGCAGAATAAACCAGGCGGCTTCGATGGCGTGGCCGGGGGTCAACATGCGTCCGTCAAAATGGTCAATCAACTCGCCGTTGGGACCGACGGTTTCCAGCACCGCTTCGAACTCCGGTTTCATGAAATCACGCTCGATTTCGGCGATGCTGTTGTCAATCCACTCGTTGTAGGGAGCGGGATCGTCCACTACATCACGCATGATCTGGGCGGTGACAATCATGATCATGGGAATGGCCAGTGCTTTGGCGGGACGGTTTTCGACGTAGGTCTTGGGCGGGATCAGACCGGGGGTGGTGAGATAGCGAGCGACCAGGTCGAACAGGTCAACTGCTTCCTGTTTCGCCTGCTCATCGCCGGATGCCTGGGCATAAGCTGCCAGGGCGGCTACGCCGAAGGTTTCGGTGAAGATGTAGCGCCGTTTGCGGATGGGGCGGCCATCGCGGGTGACGTGGAAGAACATCCGGCCATCGTCGTCAAAACCGTAGCGACGGATAAAATCGATGCCATGTTTGGCAAGCGCCAACCACTCTGCTCGCGGCTCGACGGTGTTGTAAAGATGCGCCAACAGCCAAGTGAATCGCCCCTGCTGCCACATGCCCTTGTCGGTGTCGATGATGGTTCCGTCTCGATCCATCGCCATCATGAACCCGCCGTACTCCCGGTCAACGCAGCGGGGGAGCCAGAAGGGTAGCGTGTTTTGCAGTAGCCCGTCGCGGTAAATGGTGATCAGATCATCAATGCGCCGAGGCGTTAAGATCGAGGAATTGTGTGGGGACATAATCCAATCCTTCTATTGATTCAGCTTGAACAGGGGCAGGTCGAAGAAATCCCGGTAGGTGTTGATCACTGTCAGATAGTTTTCCACCGGTACGCTGGCGGTGATGGCGTTGCTGGCGCAGAGGATGTGGCCACCATTGCCCTGCCCTGCTTCCAGACATTCGAGAACGTGGCGCTTGACCTCTTCCGTCGAGCCAAAACTAAGCGTGTTGCCGCAATCGAGATTGCCCAAAAAGGTGATCTGGTCGCCGTACTCTTTTTTGAGCCGGTGCAAATCCATCCCGGCGTGCATGTCAATTTCAAGATAGCCATCGACCTCACAGCCGCAGAGAAAATCATCGATGACCGGCCATAGATTGCCGTCGGAGGCATTGATAGCCCAGCGGCCAGCTTTGTGGATGCGACGCGAGCAGAGGCGCACCTCCGGCACGATAAACTCGCGGTACGCCGTAGGCGAGATCATGGGCCGATTGCCCGAGAAATCGCCGCCGATACCGATCATGTCGACATCCAGTTCGATATAGCGCTCGATGCGGGCCAGCGCCTGTTTGGTAGCCAGGGCGAAATGATCGTGGGCGGTTTCTGGCGACAGCAGCATCACCATCATCAGGTCAATGTCGGTCCAGACTCCGTGGGCATAGGCCGGAGCCATGATCAGCAGGTCGATGTCCCGTCGTTGCATTTCCTCCTGCAGAAAGGCGTAAATCAGCATTGCTTCATCGGGCGGTGGGGTCCACGAAGCTGCCGTCGCCTCGTTTCGCCTTTTGACTGCTTCCACTGGGTCAGGCGACTGGTCGGCGGAGGGGATGTGCGAGCTGATGTCACGCTGGTCGGGCAAGGGGTTAGGCGTGATGTACATCATATCGTGTCCCAGCGTGCAAGCCAGATCCAACTTATCCAGGGCAAGCTGTTTTACGGCTGCCTCCCAGCCCAACTTGTCCAGAACGTCCGGCCATTTATCGGGGTCGCCAGCAAAGGGACGCTTCAAAAAGTGATCGACGATTGGCGAGTGCATCACATATTCAAAAACCGGCGTGCGATCCGGTTCGCGGTGCTGAAAACCGGCTTCGATGCGTTCGCGGGATGTCATGGACATATCATCATCTTCTTGTTGCCGGAAACACTCGCCCTCCTGTTGAAGGCGTCGAATCCACCGGCGATCATTGTGTGAGCACAGTTCGTGAGAATAACGTCAATGCCGTTCCGAACGAATGCCATACCATCCTCCGGGTCGTCCGACCAGAAGAGATTGCAGATCAGGCCGAGTTCGCGCGCGCGGCGAATTTGCTCCGGTGTCACATCACGGAAAAACTGAATACGATGGCATGCGTACCGCTGCGCCACGGCGATGGATGCTGATGGGTCGTTTTGACTAACGAGACAGGCGCGAGGGATTTGAGGAGCATACTCAAACGCAGTCTGGAGCGCCGATTCTGTCTCCAAAGCAATATACGCACTGTTGGTCAATGCGTGCTCGGTCAGATAATCACAAACCTGTCTTACCGTTGCGCCGTCAGTCCCTGCGCTCTTGATATGAATATTTAGCCCGATACGGCCGTCTGTTATATCCAGTACTTCTTCCAGGCGCGGCATCCGAACGCCCCGCCACGCAATCCCGGAACGGATGCCTGCATCCAGGCGGCGAATGTCCTTCCAGTCAAGTTCGGCCACCTTCCCAGTACCGTCAGTCGTGCTATCCACCGATTCATTATGGCAAACTACCAGGACGCCATCGCGGCTGGCCCGCAAATCGAACTCGATCTCATGCGCGCCCACAGATATGGCGGCGGCAAAGGCAGGAAGCGTATTCTCCGGGCAGGCGTGACTCAGCCCACGGTGAGCGCAGAGACGGGGAAAAGGCGACTTTGCGATCTGCTGCGCCCTTTCCCCACGCGGACGGTAAACTGCAGGCCTGCGGTGCGTTTCGATGAGAGACCGGTGTTCAACGATGTCACGGCCGTGGGAAGCGGGTTTCATGAACTTGCGCTTTGGATCCAGTTCGGCTGCTATAACGCATGCATTTGCTCCAGCGTCTTCCAGCAGCATCCCATCGGGGGCAGAAATAAGGGATCGCCCGCCTATGCTCGGTTCTCCCATAGCATACGAACTGCGAATCAGGTAGGCGCCGCTATCAAGAGAGCGTGTTTGGGCAATGTTACGAATGCGCTCGGCAGACTCGCTACGCTGGTAGCTTGGGCAAAGAACAAGGTCAGCCCGTTCAGCGGCCAGGGCAGCAAAATGCTCCGGGAAGTACAGGTCGAAACAGGTTGCAAAGCCAATTCGGATGTTTCCGTATTGGAAAACTGCGGGCATTGAACCCCTAGTCAGGCCCAGGTCTGTTTCCTCTACATCTGTCAAGTGGACTTTGTCGTAGGTAAAGACCAGATCGTCCACGCTGTCGAATACCAATGTACGATTGAACCAGCGCTCTCCGGATCGGATAATACCGGCTAGCGCAATCAAACTCCGTAATCGCCTGGCAGACGCGGCGACCATCTGGAGAAAGTCTGCGCCTTGCGATTCCGCGAAATCTCGTTGCAACTGCCGGTCGTTCAGCCCCGGCGCATTGGCGTATTCAGGCAGCAGCACCAAGTCCTGTTCTCCGGGTTGTAATTGGTCAAGTCTCGTCCGCATCCATAGAAGGCAATCCTCAGCGCTGGCTTTCGTGCCTTGAGTCGGATATGGCGGCTGGAAACACACAATTCTCATGATTGTTTCACTTTTCATCGGGAATCATTTCTTCCAACAGTCTTGGGAACTGCGTTTTCATGCGCTCGGTGCTGGCGGCGGCATCGAAGAGCGAGATACCGGCGTCGCGCATGGCCAATGTGGCCGCAATCCAGGAGTTGCTCCAGCCGGACTCCACACACCAGGCCCCCCAGCCGTTGTCCGCCGAACTGCCCCAATACTCCCACCGCTCGTAGTCGAACCCGCGCATCCAGGCGCCATCCAGGTAAGGATGCGCCTCGGAACGAACCTGAATGCGGCATAAAAAGTCGGCCAGCCGGTCGGCGGCTTCCCGGATACGGTTGTCGCCGGTGGCAAGGGCGGCTTCATGCAATCCCAGGAAGGCATAAGCGGTGGTGTAGAGCAAATCGCAGGCCGGGTCCCCGTTTTCCTGGATCAAGGGCGCTTCGGTCACGCCATAGGTCTCGTTGGATTGCGGCGGCGGGTAGCGGCCATCTTCCAGCTTGCCCACTTGTTCTGGAATCGCACCGCAAGGCTGCATCTGCGCCAACAGGTCATCGGCGATGCGGCCCAGCCAGCCGCGGTGCTCCGGCGTGTCTTCCAGACGAACCAAAAAGGCCAATGGCAGCAACATCCGCGCCGGTTCTTCGGTGAAATCGTTGGTCCACTGCCAGTTTGGGTAGGTGTCCATCATCGTGCGGATGGCGTCTTTGGTCTTGGTGATGAAGCCATCGTAGCCGGTGATGCGGTAGGCCAGGAGGTAGGCCGCCCACAAGTAGGCCTGGTGATGCGGCGCGCCGGTGGCGATTTCCTCCTGATAAAAGAACCGCCAGCCGCGCTCATCCTCAAAAAAGTGGTGCAGGTCGATGCGGTTGCGGCGAAAACCCAGAGCGCCGGTGGTGCGCAGGTTTGCCAACAGACAACGCAAAACCCGTTCGTCCCAGCGGCCGTCTTCAAACAGATGCCCGGTGATGAGGGTGGAGAGGATGACGCGGGCGTTGTCGTCGCCGTAAAAGACCGGGCCGCGCTCGTACCAGTTGTTCAGGCCGTAGGCCGGGCTGTCGGGGTCATCCTGGAAGAAGTCGGGGGAAGACAGCACGTAATCGAACATCTGCGTGGCGAGTTGGCGACTGTCCGGGTTGCGAGTCAGCGCCCAGTCGAGGGCAAAGACCATGGCCGTTTCGGCGGTGCAATCACCGCGCGGCCAGATTCGCTGCATCTGCCGCCCCTCGTGGTTTATGGCGGATTCAAAGCCCTCGATGGCGCCCTTTTTCCCATACATGCCGTAGACGATATGCTCGCGGAACCATTTGACGGAGCGGCGCAGCGCTTTTGTTTCTGCATCGCTGTCCGGGGGAGCATCAGGGCCGGACTGCACGCGCACGGTCGGGGTCCACACCAAATCGGTCGGCTCGGCGTCCGGCGCGAGCCAATGAAGCAGTTGCTCCCAGATCGCTTTCCAGGCTTGCTGAGGGCCGTAGCGTCCGCTGATAAATTGGCTTAATTTGCTGGTGGCGACCAGGATCTGGCGGTCGGGAATCTCGAACAGGATGGGATGGGCTTGTTCGGGCAGGCCGAAAACAGCGGTGTTGTAGCCTGCCACCCGCGCCAGCGCCAGTGAAACTTTTGCGTCTGGAGCTAATCCAGCGAAATGAGTGTTCCCTTTGCCTGGAATTGGCCCTGTTTTCGCAATTTCGCCCCCGCCATCGCCCATATCCCCCTGCCCGATCTGCCAGCCCTGGGGGGCGGACGATGCCTCGATGCGGGTGGGGCTATCACCCAAAGGCAGGAACCAGCAGCCGTGTTGGGCCAGGATGGTGAGGGGATCTACCTGCGGCGCGAAAAAATCAGATGCAACGACCACTCGTTCCCATTCCGTCGGCTGCGGTTCGCCCAATTCCAGGCCGGGCAGTGAGGCCGGGTATTCGATATAGAGCCGTAACTCTTTTTGAGCAGCGCGGTCGAGCAGTGCCTGACTGACCGCATCGTTGGGACGGGGATAGTCATCTGCCAGGGACAACACGCCTGCGCGGTGCGGAGCGGCATCTATGGCTTTGGCAAGGGTTTCGTAGCGCGGGTAAGCGCATCCCAGGCTTGCGACTAAGTGGTATAGGTCGTTATCCTGGGAAGAGTTGAAAACATACATTTCCAGTATCTCCCGTTTTGGTGATTTATTCCCCTTACAACACTCCCCGAAGGGATAGTTTTTCTGCCAGATGACAGGCGACAAAGTGATCAGGTTGGATTTCTCGCAACTCGGGCGTTTCTTGCGAACAGGTGCTTTCGGCATAGCGGCAGCGAGGATGGAAATAGCAACCGCTGGGTGTATTGGCCGCGTCAGGCACATCGCCGCTGAGGATGATGCGCTCGCGTTTTATCTCGGGATCGGGAATGCGCACGGCGGAAAGCAGCGCCTCGGTGTAGGGATGTTGGGGGTTGAAGAACAGTTCTTCGGTATCCGCTTTTTCGACCAGTTTGCCCACGTACATCACCGCCACCTCGTCGCTCACGTGCTGCACCACGCTCAGATCGTGGGCGACGAAGAGATAGGAAAGATTGAATTG
>DUEF01000313.1 GCA_011176555.1 Caldilineae bacterium | reverse complement strand
TGTTCAACCTCAGGCGGGAAACGGGACGTTGGCTGTCGCTTGCTATCGGCCTATCTGCCGCCTTCATCGCCCAACAGGTGTACGGACTGGGCCACGATGTGCGGGGCGAGAAGCATCTGTGGCTGATCCTGGCCTTGATTCTCGGCATTTATCTTGATTACCGGCGCAGCCCTGGCGGGCGCTAAATTGCATTGCTACTCCCACAGATCTTTGAGCCCGCCGAAATAGTACAGCAGGAGGCCCAACACAATCAAGACAAGTGTGATCTCAGGAGCGCCCCGCAGTCCAACCCGAAACACATCCAATACGAACACAACCAGCAGGGACATGACCACCAGGGAGACAATGAGCGACCGCCAGGGAAACGAGAAGGCGGGCCTGGTCGAAGTCGCTCCTCTGGCCGACGCCCCTGCGTCCGACCGTTGTCGTGAACGATACCGGCGGTCGTAGGCCGCGCGCCGGGCCGGGTCCGAGAGCGTCTCGTAAGCTTCGTTTAATTCTTGCATCCGGGTGGAATTGCGCTGTCCGACATCCGGATGATATTTGCGCGCCAACCGCCGATAGGCCGCCTGGATCACATCTGGATCAGCGCTCGGCTGCACCTGTAAGATGAGGTAGTAGTCCTTCTCGTCAGTTGACATGGTAGAGCCGAGAGGGATTGAAAAAATGCGCCATACCGAGAACCCGGCATGACGCATTTTGAATGGGAGTATCGAAATAAAACCTACTAGCTGATGCGACCGCCTCGCAGCGACTGCTGGTATTCAGCCAGGCCATCCCAATCGCCACTGGCGGCGAACTTGGCTTGTTCTGGCCAGGAGGTGGGGTTGGCGAACCGTAATCCGGCATCGGAAAGAACCTGCTGAAGATCATCAACGCTGGTGTTAGCAAGCTGCTCGAATGTGTTGATGCCGCTAGCCTTCAACAAACCAGAGATCTTGGGGCCAACGCCCTCCAACTTCGTGAAATCGTTAGAGGCAATCTCAGGTTCTGGCTCCGGCTCGGGTTCCGGTTCCGGCTCAGGTTCTGGTTCAGGTTCAGGTTCTGGCTCCGGTTCAGGTTCTGGCTCGGGTTCTGGCTCAGGTTCGGGTTCTGGCTCAGGTTCTGGTGGGGGAAGCACACGCTCGGTTTCCGTCTCATGCACCACTGCTGCGGTCAGGGCCGCCGCTGTCAACGGTTCAACTTGCAGCTTCAGGTCATCCACCGCTCCCGACAGACTGTTGACGGCCGCCGTGTTAGCGCGACCGCTTTCCTTCAACTCGGCAAGCGCGCTATTGAGGTTTTCAACAGTCGCCCCGGCAACGCGACTGTTGTACTCCACATCGGTCGCCAGCGTTAGCAAGCGGCCAATGACAAAGAACTGGAGAAAAGCCCAAATGCCGGCCGGCAAAGCGGCTACTCCTAACCAACGGGATACGTTGTGATTGACGCCAAAATACACGCCAATGGCCGTGACAACAGCTATGATGAGAATAATCCAGGCGAGCGCTTGCGCGATCCAGCCGATGACGCGCAAACAGCCATATTTTCGTTTAACTTCCACGATGACGCCTCCGTCGAGTCAAGATTGGGGGAGTGTTAAGGTTGGGGGATGGGGATCGACTCGGCGCCTTCTGTCAGAGGGAACAGAAGCACGATCTCGCCGTTGATATTGTCAAGCATTGGCAACATCAAGTTGACCGCTTCACGTACAGCATCCCATTCCGGCAGATCGTACAGCGCAACCATGTCGTCGACCAGCGTGGCGCTATTGCGTAAGTTTTCATCCGACCAGGCCAGATAAGGCAGGGCGTCGTCGTTTTTCCACAACAGCAGGCCATTGGGGGTCGTGCGCATGGTGATGTGCTGAATGCCCGCATCTTCCATCTTGGCGACAAAGTCCGGTTCGAGTTGCACCTGTCGCAGCGAATAACCAAGCGCTTCTTCGATATCCTTGGAGGAAATGGCCAACACGGAAGGCACGCCTTCGTCGTCGTAGGATACGTGAACCCGCACGATCGCCAAGCTGGATTCTGGTTCAGAAGCGGCTGACTTGAGAGGTGCATCGGGAGATCGCATGGGGATTTCTTCCGCGCCGGGCTGCAACGGGAATTTCAAACCAACATCGATTCCGGTGCGCTGGATGAAGGGAATCAGTAGTTTGAGGACCTTGGCCATGTAGGGGTTGAGTTGGTCCAGATCGGCGGCCAGATCGGCAGCGGAAGACAGCGAATCCCCGTCCCAGGCCAGGTGTGGCATGGGGGTGCCGTTGACGAACACATACAATCCGTCGCTGGTATGCACCACTTCCATGTGCTGCACGTTGGCGCCGGTGAACCAGTCGACGTAGTTCTTGGGCATTCGGAACTCGTTCAAATCCACCATGCCCAGACTGATCTTTTCCAGCGTCTCCGGACTGATGCCCGCTACCGAAGGCACGCCCTCCTCATCGATATCGACGTTGATACGCGGCAAAGCGAGCATGAAGCCGCCCTCTTGCTCGGCAACGTCGGTCGGCTTGTCACCACAGGCCGCCAGTAGCAGGGCCAGTAACAGTAGTGACGTCAACAGATAAATGCGTTTGGATACAAACATAACAATACCTCCTTGTGCGATTACCGACGAACTGCCGGTAAAGAATAACCTACAGTATCGCCACCAAAAGTCAGGCATCTGCATTGCTCAAACGACAGCGCTGGCGCTTCGGTGGTTTTTTCGATGAGTTTCGTCAACTGGAAGAACAAGCAATGTTTACCGTTCAGCACGCTCCTATTTAGACGCTGGCATCACGCCTGTCACACAAAACCGTCGTGATAGACTCCTTCATAATGAAAGAGTGCGCGCGACCCTTTTGGGTGGATCACTTCAGAAACACGAAAACAGTGAGATAGACGCAACTGCTAGGGTAATAGTATAAAACATTATGTAACATCTACACAAAAAGGCAATAGGCTTACGCGCGCCGTAGTGCCCAAAAAACGAATCGTAGGGTAATCGTAGGGCAATCGTAGGTTTGTGACGCTACGTGTCTTGAATTTCTAGCGCCTGCCATATTTTTTCAGCGGTCAGAGGCAATTCATCGAGGTATATCCCCAGGGCGTTGGAAATCGCGGAAGCAATAGCGGGAGCGGTGGGAATAAGCACGTGCTCTCCGATTCCACGGGCCCCGTAGGGGCCATCATCCTGGGGAACTTCCACAATAATTGGATCGATTCGCTTGGGAATATCCTGAATGGTGGCGATGTTATAATCCTTAAAAGTGCGGTTCAGGGGAAAACCATGATCGAAACGAATTTGCTCCAACAGCGCCATCCCCAGACCTTGTACGCTACCGCCTTTGATCTGGGCGCGCACGATGTCGGGATTGAGCGCATGCCCCACGTCGAACGCCGGCGCCATTTGCAGCACCCGAGTAACGCCCGTTTCGACATCGATCTCCACCTCTACGGCCTGAGCGCCGGTGCTGAAATGGATGATGGGGGGGATACGCGGCTCTTCATCTCCAGAGTCCAGCGCCGGGCGACCGGTCGCTTGAAAGAACCCCTTGCCTTCAAAGCTTGGGCGCACGCGCTCACTGTCGGCAGTGGCGATGCCCTCAGACAATAGGTCGGTCAGGTTGAGTGTGCGCTCAGAGGTCGGGCTATAGGAAACAATGACGCCTTCGATGATATCGAGATTGCCGATCGGCTCATCCCACGCCTGCGCCACAAAGCTCAGCACCTGCCGTTTGACGTCCTGGGCGGCCCGCACAACCGCATTTCCCATCGTCCAGGTCAAATGCCCGGAAGTCGCCGTCCAATCGAGTGAGCCGCGCTCGGTGTCGACCCGCTCGAAATGCACGTTTGAATGGGGAACGCCCAGTTCAGAAGCAACAAGTTGCACAGCCAACGTGTAAATGCCCTGGCCTGATTCCACACCGCCAACGGAGACGGTGCAAATCCGCTCGTTGTCCAGCGTGACAAGCGCGGTCACGCCAAGTGGCTGCATCGCCACAACTGGATTCCACATGGCCGCCAGCCCCTTACCGTACACTTTGCGCCCGTCCCCAGCTAGCGACTTGCTTTGCTCCGACCATGCAATCGCCTCCGCCGCTCCCCGCACGCACGTTTCCAAACCGGTGGCGTGCATCACCCGCCCGCCATACAACCGATCTCCGCCCTTGACCAAGTTCTGCAAGCGAAATGCCAGGCGATCCATGCCAATCGCATCGGCCAGGCGATCGATGTGCTGCTCAACCGCCCAATGCAATTCAGCCATGCCGTTGCCGCGCATGGGCCCAGCCGGGGGTTCATGTGTATAAACAGCATAGCTTTCGACCTCGCAATTCGGCGTCTTGTATGGCCCGGCGCCGGCAAGCACCGCCCCCCTGACAACCCGGATCGCTGCATCGACGCTCGCTCCGACATTCCAATAGTACGCGGCCTTCAGCGCAGTGATAACGCCATCTCGCCTAACTCCCGCCTTGAGTCGCGCCGTCAAACCAGGTCGCATAAACGCGCAAGCGAACTCCTGGCGGCGATCGAGTACGAGCTTGATCGGCCTTCCCGGTAGCTCCCGCGCCACCGCGGCGACAATAGCCTCGATGCAAGGAAAAGCCTTTCCGCCAAAACCGCCGCCCACGCAGGGTGCGATCACGCGCAACTGTCCGGGTTCAAGGCCCAAAGCCTGAGCGATCATGGTGCGGTGGGTATAGGGCCGTTGAATCGAGGCCCATAACGTCATCCGGCCATCTTCCATCTTCGCCACCGCCCCGTGAGGCTCCAACGAGGCGTGGTAGAGCCGTCCCACCTTGTACGTATGCTCGATGACGACATCCGCGTCGGCCCAGCCTGCTTCCATATCGCCCCACTGCAACTGAACATGGTCGCCCACGTTCGTGCCAGTGATCGGCGTGACATGTTCCAAACCCTCGTAACTCGCCAGTTCTGGATGGACAAGCGCTGCATCCGCTTCAATTCCGGCCATCACATCCAACGAGGCCGGCATGCTCTTGTACTCGACCATCACGCTGCTGGCCGCGCGCTTTGCTATCTCCCGACTTTCGGCTACAACCACAGCCACGGGCTGTCCCACATAGCGAACTCGGTCATCAGCCAACAGAGGTCGATCCTTTAGAAATAGGCCCAACCAGGCAGTGAAATCCTGTCCCGTCAGCACTTTCACCACACCAGGCATCTCACGTGCGGCGCTGACGTCAACACGCAACAGCGCCGCGTGGGCCTCGGTGCTGGGAACCAGACAAGCATGCAATAGATCGGGACCGAAGCGAATATCGTCTATATACCGAGAACGGCCAGAGACTTTCAGTTCGGCTTCAACTCGGGGAAAAGGTTTACCGACGATGTGTGGTTTACGGGTTACCATTTCAGTACTCACTTAGCGACGCGCCCTGGAAGCCACCTGTACGGCTTTGATGATGTCGGCGTAGCCGGTGCAACGACAAAGGTTGCCTTCCAGCGCCGCGCGGATTTCCTGCTCATTCGGACGCGATACACTTTGCAAAAGCGCATAAGAAGACACGAGCATGCCCGACGAGCAAAAGCCGCATTGTAAGGCGTTATGATCCAAAAAAGCTTTTTGCAGCGCATGCAAGCGTTCGCTTTCAGCCAAACCTTCCACCGTGATGATCTCAGCGCCGTCTGCCTCCACCGCGAGGATCATACAAGCGCTGACGACTTCGCCATCGAACAGGATGTTACAACTTCCACACTCGCCCGAAACGCAGGCGTGCTTGGCGCCAACCAGACCC
This sequence comes from Caldilineae bacterium, assembly GCA_011176555.1. Lineage (GTDB taxonomy): Bacteria > Chloroflexota > Anaerolineae > J102 > J102 > DUEF01. Next base: position 2,181 of record DUEF01000313.1, on the reverse strand, counting down.
AAATCTTCGCGTAGCGCGTCAAGCAGCGTCCGGTGGGATTCGACCTCCATACGCGTTACTTCATCGTTAATTTTGCATGTAATCTGATGTTTCATCGCCCCCTCCCTGAAAGCTGTTCGATGACTTCTTCGATGCCCCGCCGCACCAGCACGCCAACCATGCTTCTACGATACCGGGCGCTGGCGCGGATGTCATCTGCCGGTTGTGCGGCGCGCATGGCCAGTTCTGCGGCTTTTTCCACCATCGCCGCGCCCGGCTCCGCGCTCGCCAGATGCGTTTCAGCCTCATAAGCTCGCAGAGGATAAGGCGCTGCCGCGGCCAGGGCGATGCGCCACTCGGTGGAAGGCCCAGATGCTCTCCTGGCCAACACCGCCGCCCCAACCACGGTGGTCTGTCCGCCCTGTCGCACCGTGTGATACGCGCCGTACGAATACGCTGCAGGGGCTGGCAATGTCACCCGCACCAACAACTCTCCGGGCTCAAGCGCAGTCTGGCGCGTGCCTTTGTAACACTCGCTGAGAGGAACGGTGCGCTCCCCCTCCGGGCCCAACAAATGGCACGTGGCGTCATAACAAAGCAACGCTGGCGGTAAATCGGTCTGGGGCAGGGCGACGCAGATGTTGCCGCCGACTGTTGCGCGATTACGGATTCGCAACGAGCCCAGTTGATGACTCGCCTTGACCAGCAAGGAATAGTGACGGCGAACATCGTTATGCGCGGCCAAAGCGCTAATCGTCGTTGTCGCCCCCAGGCTGAGTCCTCCGTGCACGCTAAAGCTGATTCCCCGTAGTTCGGGCAAACCCTTGATATCGATCAGAACTTGCGGACGGATGACTTCTTCTTCGATGCGCCGCAGCACATCCGAGCCGCCGGCTAGCACCACGCCATCTGCAGCGGTTTGCGCCAATAGCGTTCTGGCTTCTGCAAGGCTAGTGGGTTTTGCGTAGTCGAAGGGATGCAAGTTCCCACCTCTCTCTAAATAAAAATCTGAATAAGTCCATTCGTTCATTTCGGGTATACGCCGAATAGCGTTGCATCCAAACTTGATATAGATAACCATAGCTTACCGCAATTTTTGTGATATGCCAACTGCCCCATTGCGGAACACGCAAAAAGCCGATTTCGCCGCTGTCCTGGCCCCGAATCGCCGGTTTCGCCCTGGCGAAGCAAATGGATGGCCTCAGGTTCAACCCGATAAATCAATCCGCTGTATTTGACGCATTCGGCATCAATCTCACCCGCAAGGCCGCGATCATCACCCGATCGCCCTGGTCTAGCCCCAGCAGGCGCAGCGCCAGGAGATAGACGCCGCCCACAGCCAAACAAGCCAGCGCCAGGTGGAAGAAGGAACTCAAAGGCAGCCACTGCCGCCAGGACAGACCAACAGCAAGCCCCGGCAGCGCCGCCATGATGGGCTTAAGAAAGGCGAGGCTGAAAGGGTGCAACCGCATCAAAAACCAAACTTCGCCCAAGCGCGCGAGATTCACCAGGATGATGATCAGCGCGCCGGCAAATGCCGCGCCCATCATCCCGTAACGCGGCACCAACAAAAAGTCCAGCGCCAGGGCTGCGACCACAGTCACTACCGCATTGATTAAAGCTATCTGAGAGCGGCCGGACATAATCAGCATCACCCCGACCCCGCCGGTGGCGATGTTGATCATCTGGCCGATGCTAAGTGCCCGCAGCGCGGCCGCTCCACCGACGAACTCGGGGCCGAACAGCCCCATAATCTGCGGAGCGAAAAGCATTTGCACCAAGAAAATGGGGATCGCTGCCGCCAACATCCAACGCGTGACCAGTTTGAACAGGACAGCAAGGTGTTTCATCTCACCCTGGTGATGCAAGTCAGAAATGACAGGCGAGAAAATGGCGTTGAAAGCGGTGAGGACGATGAGTCCCAGCCCTGCCAGACGCATGGCGGCATTGAAAACGCCGACTACATCAGCGGCGAGAAAAATGCCCAGGACAAACAGCTCGGTGCGCCCGTTCAGGTAGGCGACGACGTTGGTGAAAAGCAAAGGAGCCGAAAACAGGAGCAGCTTCCGTTCCAGCCCCGCATGGGGTGCGCCCCGTTTGGGGACGGTTCTGGCCAGGCGCGCCAGGAAGAAAAGCGCCAAAAAGGCCCCCGCCACCTGAGCAATCACAAAGCCCAGAACCGGCGCCATCAAGTCCATGCCA
>DUEF01000312.1 GCA_011176555.1 Caldilineae bacterium | reverse complement strand
TGGCATAATTCCTTGCAGCCACCTCCCGGAGGTCACATTAATCTATTGCCGGTTTAATTTCTGAACTTCCATAAATCGTAGGCTGTTACGGGAAGTCGCCCCAATGTCGACTGGTGCGACAACCGTGCGCCTGACCGACCCCATGACCGCACGAACGGATTGACCACGCGACCGCGCGACCACTGCTCTTTTGTCTGCATATCCGCTCCACAGTTATAATGGTCTGTCTCAGTCCAATCTAACACAGCGATTCGATATGCACACTACACTTCACGTCAACACTCGCCGGGGCGTCACGCGCTTACTGTGCGTCACCATCCCCACGGCCCTACTACTCCTACTTACCCTCGCTTTTTTGGTCTCGTCAGACACACTGGCCGAGAGTAGAAAGGCGGGGGAGCTCGTTGAATTCATCTCCTACGAAAATACAGAGTTCTTCCAGTTCTCGCCTAATCCTACGGAACTGAATCAGGCGAAGACGAAAACGTTCCTTCTGCCTGTGCCCTACACCGGTACAGTGACAGAGGCGCAACTGCTGCTGGCTACGAACAACGTCGATCGGGACTACTTCCCCATCTTGGTGAATGGTGAGTCCATTGGCATGGTGCAGATGGGCGGGCCGCGTGAATGCGATCCAACCGTGATCACCGAATACCCAATCACGCCGGCGCTGCTTCACTCTGGGACCAATTCCCTCACGCTGACGCAGGAGCCTTCCTCTGATAGCTGGAATGTCTGTTACATGGCCATTCGCGTCAGGGGAGAAGACCTGACCGGATCTGACTTCGTTGACATCCAGTTCCCCGGTGAAAACGACCAGCCGGTAGACGCCCTGCTCCTGAACCCGCGCGACCAGATCGAACCCCGGCCGCTGTTGGTGCTCTTTCATGGTTGGAAAGGCCTTCTGGTTGATCCCTATCTCACCGATTACACGTCGGCCGCGGTCAGTCGCCGATGGTTTGTGGGCTCGCCGCAGCAGCGCGGGAACAACGCCCTGGGGCCGGGTGGACAACCGCTGGCCTCACTCCGCTCCCAGCACGACGCCATCAAATTTATCGAATACATGCAGGCGCATTACCCCATCGATCCCGACCGCATCTACGTGGGCGGGTTCAGCATGGGAGGCATGACCGCGGGCGTCGTCGCTGAAAAGCATCCTGATATCTTCGCCGCGGTCGTCACCCACAAGGCTATCGGCAACCTGACTGACTGGTTTAACGAGCAGGGGGAGTACCGCCAGACCCAGATCATCTCTGAAACGGGCGGTGCGCCCTGGGAAGTTCCTTTCGAATACAAACGTCGCAGCCCTGTAGAAATGGCGTCCAACGTCAAAAACCTGCCCATCGCCGTGGTGCATGGCATCTCCGATACGGTCGTGCACCCGCAGCAGGCCCAAGATTTTTATGACGCCATCGTCGCCGCCGATCCACGCCATGCCGAGTTGCAATGGTATGCGGGCGATCATCCCGATGCTACGCTTCCGTACGGCGGTGAATGGGCGGCCCAGTTCATGGAAGGGTACACCCGCCTCGATAATCCCGCCGGCCTGCGCCTGCGCACCGACGAATCAAAAGCCTTCTACTGGCTGGACATCACCAAACGCAGTCAAAATCGTTTCACCGAGGTGGATGTCGATGTCGATGCGCCGGGCGAACGCTTCTGGGGCGAAACCAACGATAGCCGCACAATCGATCTGACCTTCGATCTCGGTCGCATGGGGCTCATTCCCAACGTGACCTATGTCTACTCCCGCACAAATAGCCAGGAGACCACGGTTGAAGGCGTCGCGCCCAGCAACGGCGTTCTCCGCCTGAGCATGGCGGCGGGACAAACGCAATTCGAGGTGTACCGGGGCGATCTCCCTGTAGTGCGTACGCTGAAAAACGGCGAACAGGGCTACAACGGAACCACCGACACCTGGATCGATGCCTGGCACGTCGACGACTCTTACGGCGATCAACCTGCCCTGATTCTGCGTCCTGACAACGTTGGCAAAGCATTCATCCGTTTCGATTTGCAAGACCTGCCAGACGACATCGTCATCACCGCCGCCACCCTCAAATTATACGATAATGGCTCCGGTCCGGATATGACCGTCAATCTGCACCGCATGTTGCGCCCGTGGGACGAGGCCACCGCCACTTACAACCAGGCTGCCAGCGGCCAACCCTGGAGCGTTCCCGGCGGCGCTGCCGGCGCGGACTGGGAAAGCGCGCCCCTTGCCACATTCTATCTCGATAACGAAATCGGTTATAAATCAATTAACCTCCTGAGCGCGGTCGGGGACTGGGTAGAGCATCCCGAAAACAATCACGGCGTTGCACTTATCGTCGCCAGCGCAGGCTGGAATGGCGCTCACAGCTTGCAAAGCTCGGAACACTGGGATCTAAACGTCAGGCCCAAGCTAAAACTTATCTTCGAGCCGATTCCTCCTACCCCCACCCCAACGCCCACCCCGACACTTACCCCCACCAGCACGCCGACCCCCACCGTCACGCCGACGTCAACGCCTACCGCCACGCCCACCCCGGCGCTGGGTGATCTGGCTGGCATCGTCTACGAGGACATCAACGGCGACTACCAGTATCAGCCCGGCGAACCGCCCCTGGCCGGCGCCACAGTGCAACTCTGGCGCCACAGTACGCTGCTTGCTGAGCAAACCACAGGCAGCGATGGCGTCTACGCCTTTGAATCGTTGTTGGAAGGCAGCTACACCGTGCAAGAGTCCGCTCCGCCCGGCTACTATCCCGCCAAACCCACCGACACCGCCATCCTCAGCGTCAGCGGCGGAGAGGTCAATGGCGTCGACTTCGGGCACCAACCCCGGCCCGACATGCTCTACCTGCCCATGACGCTTAAGTAGTAGGAGAAAACCCATGAATCTCGTCGCGTGGTACGAAGCCTACTGGGCCGCCAAAGATGACCAAGTCGATCATCGTCGCCTGGATCTGATGCTGGCCCATGTGCAGTCAGGCTGGCGGGTTTTCGAACTGGATGGGGGCCCAGGCATGCTGGCCGAGCGTATGGTCAAAGAACGGGGCGCAGAGGTTGTTATGACAGACCTCACCCACGAAGCCACGGCCCGCGCCCAGGCCAAGGGCCTGAACGCCAGCCAACTTTACATCGCCGAAGGCGATATCCCCCACCCGGACGCCAGTTTCGACGCAGTGGTGTCTGACTCGGCCATCGAGCATCATTTTGATCCCGCCCGCTCCTTTGACGAACTGGCGCGAGTATTGAAACCGGGCGGAACGTTCATCCTCTGTCTGCCCAACATCGCCCACTGGCGACACCGTTGGTGGCTGGCGCGGGGCAGATTCCCCTACGTGCCCGCCACGCCCACCGATTTCTCGCATTTGCGTTTTTTCACTCTGAACGAAATTCGCTCCTGGCTGAACGAACGAGACATAAAAATCGAGCATGTCGATGGCTCCGCCTCGCTCTGGGTGCGCGGACTCTACCCTGCCTGGCTGCGACACCGTCGCCTGCGTCCCTGGTACACCCGGCTGGCGCGGCGTTGGCCGACGTTTTTCGCCCGGGATTTGATCGTGATTGGGAGGAAGATTGAAAATCAAAGATCGATGACTAAAGATTAATGGCGACATACACTGCGACTTTAATCTTTAGTTCTTAATCTTTGCTCCTAGCAAAAGCCATGACGTTCAAACAGCAAGTCGCCAGAAGCGCCGCCTGGGTGGGATTCTCCACCGTCGTTGTCAAGGTGCTGTCCTTTATCGCCATCACCTTGGTACTGGCGCGCGTGCTGGAGCCATCCGATTTTGGACTTGTCGGCATCGCCTGGTTGGCGATCAACGCCCTCGACTTCTTGCGCGAACTGGGCATTTCCGCGGCTCTGATTTATCGGCAGGATGACGATGATGGCGTGGCCGCTGATGTGGCCTTCATCTCCCTGATCGTCGCTGGCATCGTCATTTACGGGGTCATTTTCCTGGTTTCCCCCCTGATCGAACAGTTTTTCAGGGACGCCTACGGTTTGACGCCCGTCCTGCGGACGCTGGGCCTGGTGATGATCATCAACAGCATTGGCCAGACGTCGTACACCTTGCTGGCGAAAGACCTGCAATTCCGTAACAAAGCGATCCCCGAGATCATCGCCGGCTTGGTCAATAGCATTCTCGCCATCGTCCTCGCCTTGCGTGGCTTCGGCGTGTGGGCGCTGGTGTTCGGCTACCTGGCCGATGGCGTGGTGCGCAGCACGCTGGTCTGGTTTTTCAGTAGTTGGCGGCCAAAGTTGCGCTTCGATTGGCAAGTGTGGCGCGAAATGCTCAGCTATGGCCGACACATCGTCGGCAGTCGCATCATGATCTTCGGCATCACCAACATCGACGACGCCCTCGTTGGTCGCATGTTGGGCGCGACCGCCCTCGGCTTTTACACCTTCGCCTATCGTTTGAGCAATGTCCCGGCCACCCACTTCACCCGGCTGGTCAACAGCATCATGTTCCCCGCCTTCAGCAAGATCCAACAGGAGCGGGATCGCGTGCGGCGAATATTCTTCGACACCATTCAAGCCGTCGCCCTGATTTCAGTGCCCCTGGCCCTGGCGACACTGGTGCTTGGCCCCAACTTCATCCATAATTACTACCAGGGCAAGTGGGACCCCGCCATCCTGGCCATGCAGTGGCTCGTGATCTATGGTCTGGCTCGCTCCCTTGCCGCCAACATGGGTAACATCTATCGGGCGCTGGGCAAACCCCAGTGGCTGACCTACCTGGCCACCTGGCGGCTGATCACCATGGGCGTTTTGCTCGTCCCCGCGATATGGTGGCGCGGCATCGTCGGCGTCAGCATCCTCAGCGCCATCGTCGCCGTGGTCGACTTCATCATTGCCACCTGGCTGCTCAACCGTTTGCTGGCTAGCGGCTACCGCCCTTATTTCCGGCGCCTGGGACCCATCTTCCTCATTTCGGGCGTCAGCGTCGGCAGCGCCTTTCTGGTCATGCAGGTGGCGCCCGCACCGCACCGGCTGATACCCTTTCTGCTCGCCAGCATCATCATGGTGTTGATCTACGCCGTGCTCAGTTGGTTTTTCGAGCCGGCCTTTCGGCGCATCACTCTAGGCGTTCTCAGACAGCTCGGTCCCACCCGCGGTCTTGCCGCCCGGTTGAGCGCATGACGACGACAGCGGCGCTGCCATCATCTTCTCCGTTGCACGTGGCCTATCTTTCCCGCGTGCGGCTCAATCCCTATGTCAGATTGTTGGCGGATGGCGTCAAGCGCGCGGATCCCGCCATTGACACGTCCCATTACCGCACGTTGTCCTGGCGCAGGGTGCTGCTCGGACGCCAGTGCCAAATCCTCCATCTGCATTGGGTGGAGTTGCAGTACAGCTATGGAGATCCTCCCCTGAGTCGGGCGAAACGCGCACTCCGGCACCTCCTGGCGCAGTTGCAATATCTGCAACGACGCGGGGTTCGCCT
>DUEF01000311.1 GCA_011176555.1 Caldilineae bacterium | reverse complement strand
GTACCACTTCATCAGTGGCTACACCGCCAAGGTCGCCGGCACCGAGAAAGGCGTGACCGAGCCGCAAGCCACCTTTAGCGCTTGTTTTGGCGCACCATTCCTGCCGTTGCATCCCTACACCTATGCCAAGATGTTGGGTGACAGGATAGAGAAGCACGGCGCCACTGTCTGGTTGGTGAACACCGGCTGGACGGGCGGCCCCTACGGCGTGGGCCATCGCATGAAGATCGCCTACACCCGCGCCATGGTGGCGGCGGCGCTGGATGGCAGCCTGGATGATGTCGAGACCGTGCCCGACCCCATCTTCGGCGTCCATATCCCCGTCAGCGTGCCAGGCGTCCCCGATGAAGTGCTTCAACCCCGCAACACCTGGTCTGATAACCGAGAATTCGACAAGCAGGCCAAGAAACTGGCGCAGATGTTCATCGACAACTTCAAGGCGTTCGAGGGCGAGGTCTCGGACGAGATTATTGCGGCGGGACCGAAGGTCTGACCCAAAATTCAGGTGAGTCGCACTTCGCAAGTGCGACTCACCTTTCAGACCAACTGCTTGAGATTATCGGGAGTGATGGGGCGAGCACCGGCCTCGATTTCCTTGACCATCTGCGTGAGTGCGGCATTCACCGGCGTGTCGACCCCGACCAGATGCCCTTGCTCGACCACATAGCCGTTCATGAAGTCGATTTCTGGCTCCCGGCCGCGCTCCAGACTTTGCAACATGGAGGACTTAAGTTGGCGGTAGCGCATGGCCACGGCCAGCATGATGGCGTGTTTTTTGATCAAATCCAGGCCGAATCCGCCGGCGCGGCGCTCGGGGGGCAGATAAAGTTGGTGGAGATCCAGCGTGCCGCCCGCTTTTTCCAGGGCGACGCCCCTGGCCTCCGCCACATCCACCACCTCGCTGATGATGCTCAACGCCAATCGACGCACTGTGCGCTGACGCAGCATCTCGCCCAGAAGCTGCCCGGTGACAGCACCCAGGGTGGTGATGATGCAATTGATCGCCAGTTTGCTCCACAGCACGCCATAGATGTTGTCGGATATTTCGGACGGAGCGGCGGCATCCAGAACAGCTTTTAGCTCCCGCACTCGTGGCGTCACCCGGCCATCCAACTCGCCGATCACCGTTTCGCCGTGCGAAGTCATCTCGTACACGCCCGGCTCGTGCATCGTTGCCCCCCACACCACAATCCCGCCGATCACCCGCTCCCGACCGGCGATCTCGCTCACCCGATCCTCGACGCCGCCGTTTTGGAGCGGGACGATAACGCCATTTGCAGCCAACAGGGGCAACGCATCCCGCACCGCCTGCACCACGCCGGTGGCCTTCATCGTCAGCAGCGCGATGTCGAATGGCCCCGCGACGGTGGTGGGGTCGAGATGTACGCTGGCCGGGATGGTGTGCTCGCCGTCCGGGGTGATCACCCGCAGCCCATTTTCTGCGATAGCCTGCGTGATGGCCTGATTGTGGGCGATAATGGTCAGGTCGCGCCCGGCGCGTAACAAACCACTGGCCAGCACTCCCCCGACCGCGCCGCAGCCCATGAGCAAGATGCGAGGCTGGTTGCTCATCTCACTAACCTCCTGTTTCGATGTCGGCCATGCGGTCGATTAAAATGACGGTTACGATACCAACGATCATCAGGCCGATGGCGATAAAAAGCTCCATATCGATGGCCGGAGGTAGGATGTTGAGTTGGCGGATGGGGATCGATTCGCCGTGGCTATCGAGCATGGTTTCAACCGTTTCTTTCCAGGGCCACAATTTGCGCAGGCTGCCGAGCATGAAGCCTGTGAGCACGGCCACGGTCAAATCGTGATGGCGTTTGAGGAGATAGCCCAGAAGTTGGGCGAAAATGACAATGCCGACTGCCGCCCCCATCGCCAAAATAGCGAGACTGACGATGTCCCGGTTGTTGACGGCGCTGAGTACGAATTGGTATTTGCCCAGAATCAGGAGGATGAACGCACCGGAGATGCCGGGCAGGATCATGGCGATGCTGGCCATAGAGCCGCTCAGGAACAGGAACCACCAGGTGTTGGGCGTCTGCGCGGGCACAGCCCCGACCAGGAAGAAGGCCCCAATCGCCCCGGCCGCCAGCGCCGCCACCAGGATGACGCCCCAACGTTTGACACGCTTGGCCACAGTCACCACCGAAGCCAACACCAAGCCGAAGAAGAAGCTCCAGATCAGCACCGGTTGGTTTTTGAGCATCCATTCCAAACCCTGGGCCAGGGTGAGCACCGCCAGGAAGATGCCGGCGAAAACAGCGATAAGAAAGGGGAGGTTGATGGCAAGCAAGGCGTCCTTGATGCGAAAGTGTAGCACCGCCTGCCAGAATTCTTTGCGTCCCACCGCCCGAATACTGAAGACCAGTTCTTCGTAGATGCCGAGGATGAAGGCCATGGTGCCGCCGGACACGCCGGGCACGACATCGGCCGAGCCCATGGCAAAGCCCCTGGCGACGAGACCCACGTAATCCTTCGGTGAGCGCTGGGTTTGTTTGTTGGTTACTTTTTGGGGCTGTTGGTCAGGTGAGGTCTGCATAGTTTCGGGGCGATATGACTGGTTGTGGTTTGTGAAGATTTTAGGGGGTCGGGTTATGAACCCCGCGAAATTTGGTTGGGCCACGAGCGTTTACATCGAAAATGGGAGCGTATCACACCTCAACAGGAGGAACAAAATTGCCGGTAGGGTTCCTCATCCCCTAAAATGGATTTTACGCCCTACGCCTTACGTTTCTGAATCCGACCTCCCGTTGTCCCTCGCGCGACGTTTGAACGATGCCCGACCACACGTTCTACCAATCCCCTTTCACCTGGCGCTACGCTTCGGCAGAGATGCGCCAGCTTTTCTCCGAACGCCATCGTCGCACGTTGTGGCGGCGCGTGTGGGTGGCGCTGGCGCGAGCGCAAGCCTCGGTGGGTCTGATTACGCGGGAGCAACTGGCCGACATCGAAGCCCATGCGGAGGACATCGACATCGATCGGGCGTTGGAGATCGAACAAGTGACTCGGCACGATGTCATGGCCGAGATCAAAACCTTCGCCGAGCAGTGCGAAATCGGTGGGGGCGTGATCCACCTGGGGGCCACCAGCATGGATGTCATCGACAATGCCGAGATCCTGCGGCAGCGCGCAGCGCTGGATCTGGTGCTGGTCAGACTCAGAACGCTGATCGAACACTTTATCGATCTGGTGGAACGTTACGCCGACACGCCTGTGATGGGCTACACCCATATCCAACCGGCCGAACCGACCACGCTGGGCTACCGTTTCGCACAGACGTTGCAAGATCTGCTGATGGATTGGGAGGAAATCGGTCGGGTGCGGGCGAATTTGCGAGGAAAGGGCGTCAAGGGAGCGGTGGGAACGATGGCGTCGTACGAACAACTGCTGGTGGGGTCAGGTAGGACGGCGGGGGAGTTCGAGCAATTGGTGTTGGCGGATATGGGCCTGGAAGCCTTCTCCGCCACCACCCAAACCTATCCCCGCAAACAAGATTGGCTGCTGCTCAACGCCCTGGCAGGACTGGCCCAGTCGCTCTACCGCTTCGCCTTCGACCTGCGCATCCTCCAATCCCCACCCCTTGGCGAACTCTCCGAGCCCTTTGGCAAAGGACAGGTCGGGTCCTCGGCCATGCCCTTCAAGCGCAACCCCATCACCGCCGAAAAAATCGACAGCATCGCTCGTTACGTGGCCGCGCTGCCCAACGTGGCCTGGCACAACGCCGCCCACAACTTGCTGGAGCGCACCCTCGATGATTCCGCCAACCGCCGCAGCATCATCCCCGACGCTTTTCTGGCCACGGACGAACTCCTGCTCTCCGCCACCCGCATTGTTTCCGACCTGAATGTCTGGCTCGGGGCCATCGCCCGCAACCTGCTGGCCTACGGCGTGTTTGCGGCCACCGAACGCCTGCTGATGGAAGCGGTGAAAGCGGGCGGCGACCGCCAGCGCTTGCACGAAATCATCCGGCGGCACAGCCTCACCGCCTGGGCCGCGGTGCAGCGCGGCGATCCCAATCCCCTGTCCAATCTCCTGACCGCCGAGCCCGAATTCATCCGCCTGCTCGCGCCCGACCGTATCCGCTCCCTGCTCGATGCCAGCGCCTACGTGGGCGAAGCGCCGCAGCGAGCGCGTGAAGTGGCGGCCAGCGCTCACGCCCAACTGCTGTAGTCGTTTTTCGTTGATTGTTGACTGTTCTCTGTTGATTGTTGATTGTTCCCATGCTCCTCACCAACCTCCACTACGATCTACTCTACGCCTTCTGCGCCCAGAACCCCGCCCTCAACCTCTATTTTTTGGGCAATCTCGAAGCCTTGGGCGTTGAATCCGACATCTGCCAGTTCTGGGGCAGTTTCGATGATGATGGTGCGCTCACTGGCGTGCTGATGCGCTACATGGATGGTTGGAACATCGCCGATGGGCCGGGCTGCGATTACGCTGGTTTTGGCCGGATTGTGGATGCGCATCCGGCCGGGGCCG
>DUEF01000310.1 GCA_011176555.1 Caldilineae bacterium | reverse complement strand
TTTTGAGCGCCCCACCATTGCCCTGATCGCCGAAGATATCGATTCATTCAGGCAAGAAAAGGCGCAGCAAACCGACGCCATTTCCGATCTTTTGGCTCAACTCGACCAACTTTCCGACGAGCAGGCGCTGGCGATGTTGCAGCAGGCCGAAGAGAGAGATTAGACGTTGTCATATCGCGTCATTTCGAAGGAGAGGAGCGACTGAGAAATCTCCACGGTGGGGATTTCTCCTCCCTGCGGTCGTCGAAATGACATATTGGAACTCGTAGATATTTATGCAAGATATTCTCGACAAACTCGCCAGTTTATCACCCGAAAAACGCAAATTGTTTGAGCAGATGCTCAGAGAACGGGGTATCGATCTGGCCGATGCCATGATCCCGCCCATCCCCAGGGATGCTGACGCCTACCCCCTCTCTTTTGCTCAGCAACGCCTCTGGTTCCTGGATCAGTTGGAGCCGAACACCGCCATGTACAACATCCCGATGGTTGTGCGTATGCGCGGCAAGTTAGACGTAGCTGCGTTGCAGCGAAGCATCCACGAGATCGGGCGGCGACACGAGACCTTGCGCACGGTGTTTCAGTCTGAACGAGGGGAGCCGTATCAGGTGATCCGGCCCGAAGCTGAGATCGCCATGCAGGTGGTTGATCTCCGGCAGGAGCCAGCACAGGAGCGGGAGTCGCTTGCCCGGCGCATGGCGCAGGAGGAAGCCCGGCGTCCTTTCGATCTCGCGCAGGGGCCGCTTTTGCGCACCATGCTCTTGCAACTGGACGATGATGACTATTTCGCTCTGCTGACGATGCACCACATCATCTCGGATGGCTGGTCGATGGGCGTGCTGCTGCGGGAGTTGTCCACCTACTACCGGGCGTTTTCGCAGGCGTTCGCCCCTGAAATAGAACCGCTGGCCATCCAGTATGTGGATTTTGCGGCCTGGCAGCGGCAGTGGCTTGCCGGCGAGCGTCTGGAACAACAGTTGGCGTATTGGAAATCGCAACTGCAGGGAAGCCCGGCCCTCTTGCGGCTCCCGACCGACAGACCTCGCCCGCCCATCCAATCGACGCGCGGCGGCTCCTTTGGGTTTGAGTTGCCTGCCGCCCTCAGCCATCGTTTGATAGCGTTGGCGCATGAACACGGCGTCACGCCTTTTATGTTGCTTCTGTCCGCCTTCCAGACGTTACTTGCGCGCTATTCGGGGCAGGAGGACATCTGTGTGGGCATTCCGGTCGCCAACCGCAGGCGCAGCGAGATCGAACCCCTGATCGGCTTCTTCGCCAACACCCTCGTCATCCGCAGCGATTTTAGCGACGATCCCACGTTTGCAGAACTCCTGCAGGCGGTGAAGGAAGTGGTCGTCGACGCCCAGGCGCATCAGGATCTGCCCTTTGAGATGCTGGTGGATGAGTTGGAGCCGGAGCGGGATATGAGCTACACGCCCCTGTTCCAGGTGATGTTCTCGCTTCAGGCGGCGGCCACCCGCACGATTCAACTGCCCGACCTGACCATGGAGCAGATCAACTTGGACAGCGGCGCCGCCAAGTTCGACTTGAACCTGGTGATGATCGATCACCCCGAAAACCTGCGGGGCCGGATCGCTTATAATCGTGACATCTTTGATCACGCGACCATCGAGCGGATGATGGGGCATTTTCAGACCCTGCTGACCGGCATGGTGACTGAACCTGAGCAGCGTATCTCGCACCTGCCTTTGCTGACGCCTGTCGAGCGAGAAGAAGTGCTGCACGCTTTCCCGGATGTGCGGCCTTATCCGGCGGAACGCACGCTGGTGGATTGGTTCGAGGAGCAGGTCGAACGCACGCCGCAGCGCGAAGCGCTCAGCTTCGAGGATACGCACTACACTTACCGGGAGTTGAACGCCCGGGCGAACCAGTTGGCCCACCACTTGCGCAAACGAGGGGTGGGGCCAGAGACGCTGGTGGGGCTGTTGCAGGAGCGCTCGGCCGAGATCGTGATCGCCATCCTGGGGATAATGAAAGCAGGCGGGGCGTACGTGCCCATCGATCCTGTGTACCCGGCGGAGCGGATGGCGTTCATGCTGAAGGACACGGAGGCGCCCCTGCTGATCACGCAGTCGTCGCTGAAGGAACGGGCGGCGGGCCAGACAATCGACATCCTCTCGCTGGACGAATCGTGGGACGAGATCGGCCAGGAGCCGGAGAGCAACCCCACCCACGTGGTGGAGCCGCACAACCTGGCCTATGTGATCTACACCTCGGGCTCGACGGGACGGCCCAAGGGCGTGCTGATCACCCATGCCAACGTGGTGCGTTTGATGACGGCGACCGAGCCCTGGTATCATTTCGACGAGGAAGACGTGTGGACCCTGTTCCACTCGTACGCCTTCGATTTTTCGGTGTGGGAGCTGTGGGGAGCGCTGTTGTACGGCGGACGCCTGGTGGTGGTTCCCTACCTGGTGAGCCGCTCGCCGGAATCGTTCTATGAGTTGCTGCTGGCGGAAGGCGTGACGGTGCTGAACCAGACGCCATCGGCCTTCCGGCAATTGATCCGGGCGGCGGAGAGTGCAGAGAAACCGTCGGAACTGGCCTTGCGCTGGGTGATCTTCGGCGGCGAGGCGTTGGAACTGCAGAGCCTGCAACCGTGGTTCGAGCTATTTGGGGACGAAAAGCCGCAATTGGTGAATATGTACGGCATCACCGAGACCACGGTGCATGTGACCTACCGGCCCATCAGCCAGGTGGATCTGGCAGCGGGAGCGGGCAGCGTGATTGGAGGCCCGATCCCCGACCTGACGCTGTACGTCTTGGATCGCAACGGCGAACCGCAGCCCTTCGGCGTGCCCGGTGAATTGCACGTGGGAGGAGCGGGCGTGGCCCGTGGCTACCTCAAGCGCCCGGAACTCTCGGCAGAGCGTTTCATTCCCGACCCCTTTGGTGGGGACCCGACCGGACGGCTGTACAAGACCGGTGACCTGGCGCGCCTGCTGCCGGGCGGGGATGTGGAATACATGGGTCGGATCGACTTTCAGGTGAAGATACGGGGTTTCCGTGTGGAGTTGGGAGAGATCGAGTCGGTGCTGGACCGGCATGAGGCGGTGCGGGAGAGCGTGGTGTTGGTGCGGGAGGATGCGCCCGGGGATCAGCGCTTGGTGGCGTATGTGACGGCAGCGGGAGCAGGTGTGGATGCGGGTGAATTGCGGACGCATTGTTTGCGGTCATTGCCGGACTACATGGTGCCGGCGGCGTTTGTGACATTGGAGGCCATCCCCCTGACCAACAACGGCAAGGTGGATCGCAAGGCGTTGCCCGCGCCGGACTGGAGCCAGACGACCGTGGAGGTCGAGTTCATCTCGCCGCGGACGCCCACCGAGGAGATCGTCGCCTCCATTTGCGCACAAGTGCTGGGTGTGGACCGCATCGGCGCCTTCGATGACTTTTTCGACCGGGGCGGTCATTCGTTGCTAGCCACGCAGGTGGTTTCCCGTTTGCGCGAGGCCTTCGAGATCGATCTGCCTCTGAGGATTTTGTTCGAGCGCAGCACGGTGGACGAGCTAGCCGCTGCGGTCGATGATGCCGTGCAGGATGCGCAGGGCCTGCACCTGCCGCCCATCGAACCCATCCCGCGGGATCAGCCCCCGCCGCTCTCCTTCGCCCAGCAGCGACTGTGGTTTCTCGATCAACTCGATCCCAACAGCCCCCAGTACAACATTCCCGAAGCGGTGAAAATCCGGGGGCGGCTGGACGTGGACGCTTTGGAGCGCAGCCTCAATGAGATCGTGCGCCGCCATGAAGTCTTGCGCGCGGCGTTTCCCACGGTGGATGGCGTCGCCACGCAGGTCATCGCCCCTGAACGCCACATTTCCCTTGAGAGACAGGATCTGTCGCAGTTCGACCCGGCGGAGCGTGAGCAAGAGGCATTTCGTATCGCTCAAATCGAGGCCAAGCGCCCCTTCGATTTGGCGGCGGGGCCGCTCGTGCGCACAAAACTCTTGCGCCTGGATGAGGATGAGCATGTCTTCCTGCTCACGATGCACCACATCGTATCCGACGGCTGGTCCACCGGCATTCTCATCCGCGAGCTTGGGGCGATCTATCCGGCGTTCGTGGCGGGAAAGCCCTCACCCTTGCCCGATCTCAGCATCCAGTATCCTGATTTCGCCGCCTGGCAACGCCAATGGTTGCGTGATGAACAATTAGACCGGCAACTGAATTATTGGCGACAGGCCCTGGCTGGCATGCCCACCGCCCTGCGTCTGCCCACCGACCGCCCTCGCCCCAAACTCCAGTCCAGCAGCGGACGCTATCACACTTTCAGCCTTTCCGAATCGCTCAGCGCCGCACTGAAATCGCTGAGCCGCGCAGCGGACGCCACGCTTTTCATGACGCTGTTGGCTGCTTACCAGGCTTTCCTCTTCCGTTACAGCGGCCAGGATGATTTTGGTGTGGGTACGCCTATCGCCAACCGCAACCATCCCGAAATCGAGCCACTGATCGGTTTCTTTGTCAATACGCTGGTGTTGCGCGCTGATCTTTCCGACAACCCCAGTTTTCGGACGCTCCTGGCCGAGGTGCGAGAAAACGCCCTGGGCGCGTACGCCCATCAGGATCTGCCGTTCGAGATGTTGGTGGATGCCTTGCAGCCCGACCGGAATCTCAGCCAGTCGCCCTTGTTCCAGGTCATGTTCATGCTCAATCCTGCAGCGAACTCGGCCTTGGCGAAGATGTCTGACCTGGAATTCTCCCGTCTGCAAACGGATACCGGCATTGCCCTCTTCGACATGACGCTGATCCTTAACGAGGGGCCGGATGAGATCTCCGGGGGCGTCGAGTACAACGCCGATCTTTTCGACGCTGACACCATCGAGCGTATGATGTTGCACTTCCGGCGCTTGCTGGAGGC
>DUEF01000031.1 GCA_011176555.1 Caldilineae bacterium | reverse complement strand
ACCGCCACAAAACTGGCCCAGCAACGCCGCCCCGACCTGCTTCTAGAAGGGCCGATGCAATACGATGCGGCGGTGGATGAGAAGGTCGGGCAGAGCAAGATGCCGGGGTCCAAAGTCGCCGGTCGGGCCACCGTCCTTATCTTCCCCGACCTGAATACTGGCAATAACACCTACAAAGCGGTGCAGCGCGAGACCGGGGCCATCGCCGTGGGCCCGGTGCTCCAGGGCCTGGCCAAGCCGGTGAACGATCTGAGCCGCGGCTGCACGGTGGAAGACATCATCAACACCGTCGCCATCACCGCCATCCAGGCGCAGCAGGTTTAACAGTCAACAATCAACAGTCAACGAAAAACGGAACACGGAACACGCACTACGGTAGAAAATCATGAAAATTCTCGTTATCAATTCCGGTAGTTCATCGATCAAATACCAACTTTTCGACATCGACCGCAAGGCTGTGATGACCGCAGGCATTGTGGAGCGCATCGGGCTGGCGGACAGCCGCATCAAGCACAAGGTCTTTCGCGATGGAAAGCCGCAGGAGGTCGTGAAGGCGTTGGCCGTGCGGAACCACGAGGAAGGCCTGGAACATGTCGCCGCGCTGATCTCCGATCCCGAAATCGGGGTCATCTCCGATCCCGGAGAGATCACGGCGGTAGGGCACAGGGTGGTGCATGGCGGCGAGCGCTTCAGCGACACCACCATCATCGATCAGGAAGTCATCGATGTGGTGCGCGAGTTGATTCCGCTGGCGCCGCTGCACAATCCCGCCAACCTGGAAGGCATCGAGGTGGCGATGCGCATTTTCCCCGCGGCGACGCAGGTGGCGGTTTTCGATACCGCTTTCCACCAAACCATGCCTGCCCAATCTTATCGCTACGCGATACCCAACCGTTTCTATGCCGAGGAGCGCATCCGTTCGTACGGTTTCCACGGCACCTCGCATTTGTATGTCACCAAAGCGGCGGCGAAGTATCTGGGCCTGCCGCGAGCCGAAACCAATCTGATCACGGCGCATCTGGGCAACGGCGCCAGCATCACGGCGGTGCGCGGGGGCCAATCAGTGGACAGCAGCATGGGCTTCAGTCCTCTGCCCGGCCTGATGATGGGAACCCGCAGCGGCGATCTGGACCCGGCCATCGTTTTCTACATGGGCGGGAAATTGGGCATGTCGTTGGCGGAGATCGATCGCACGCTAAACAAGCAGAGCGGGTTGCTGGGCATTGCCGGCAGCAGCGATGTGCGAGATGTACAAGACCGCATGGCGGCGGGCGAGGCGGACGCACAACTGGCGCTGGATATGTACACGTATCGCATCAAAAAGTATATCGGCGCTTACATGGCGGCCCTGGGCCGGGTGGATGCACTGGTCTTCACCGCCGGGGTGGGCGAGAACAGCGCTTTCATTCGTCGACGAGCCTGCGAGGGACTGGAAAATCTGGGCATCGCCATCGATGCCGCGAAAAACGAAGGCGCTATCGACGGCGTGACCGAGATCCAGGCGGAGGACAGCGCCATCAAAGTGCTGGTCATCCCCACCAACGAAGAGTTGGAGATCGCCATTCAGACGAGGGATATTTGTAAAGCGGTAGACCAGTAAACCGAGAGACGGATTTTTGGCCAATCTCCGATTCTCTCCTCAATCCCGCCCCAGCGGAGCGCCATGAAGATACAGCAAGCCAGAGAACTGCCCGAGATCGACAGAAAACTGGCGGGACCCATCGCCGGATGGCTGGACGAGGACAAACGCCCGAGCGCAAGATAATCGCCAGGGCCAGGGGAAAGTGGCGCCCGGACGTTGACGGTTGCGCAAATGGCTGCTACACTTTTTCGTCGTAACAGCCTGAAAATTACTTTCTTCTCCTTTTTAGCTTCATATCGAAGCGAAGGGCGTATCAGCAACGCACGATATCCTCCGTCAATCTGACCTTTTTCCCATGACCTCCCACCTCTATCCCACCATTCTCGCTGGCGGCGTCGGCAGCCGACTCTGGCCCCGCAGCCGCAAAAGCACCCCAAAACAATTCCTCGATCTCACCGGCAATGGCCGCAGCATGTTGCAAGAAGCCTGCGACCGCATGACTCCCCTGGTTCCCGCCGATCAGATCTACGTCATCACCAACGCTGAATACGTTGACACAGTGCGTGCGCAATTGCCCGAACTGCCCGCAGAAAATATCATCGGAGAACCCGCCGCCCGCGGCTCCGCAGCCGCTATCGGCCTGGCCGCCATTCACCTGCAAAAACGGGATCCCGACGCGGTCATGGCCGTCCTCACCGCCGATCACCTCATCCGCAAACCGGAAACCCTGCGTCAAGTGCTGGTGGGCGGCGCTGATCTGGCCCAACAGGGCGGACTGATCACCCTGGGCATCGAACCCAGCTATCCCGAAACCGGCTACGGCTACATCGAAATGGGCGACTGGCTGGGCGTTTACAACGACCTGACCGCCCGGCGAGTGCGACGTTTTCGCGAAAAGCCAGATCAGGCCACAGCCGAAGCCTTCATCGCAGCCGGAAACTACGCCTGGAACAGCGGCATGTTCATCTGGCGGGTCGATGTCATCATGTCCGAATTTCAACAGCAGATGCCCGACCTGTTTGCTGCGCTGCGCCAACTCGCTTCCGCCCTGGACAAACCGGACGAAAGCGAAGCTTTTCAGCGCTATTGGATGCCGCTGCAAGGCAATGTCACCATCGACTACGGCGTGATGGAGCGCGCCCAATCCGTGGCCGTGTTCCCCGTCGACCTGGGCTGGGACGATATCGGCTCCTGGGCGGCGCTGCTGGAGGTGCTCCCCAAGGACGTCGATGGCAATGTCGCCCATGCCCGCCACCTGCATCACGATAGCAGCAACGTCCTGGTTTACAGCAACAACCGTCTCATCACCACCATCGGCCTCCGGGACATGATCGTGGTCGATACGCACGACGCTGTTCTCGTCATGCCGGCCGATCGGGCGCAAGATGTCAAAAAACTAATCGAAGCCCTGCGTGCTGATGGATTGGAACACTACCTGGAATAGACGCCATGAACAAAAATAACCGTGGTTTTCTCTGGATCGCCGGTATTGCGATTCTCCTCATCTTCCTGTGCTGCATCGTCATCGCCTTTGCAGCCTTTGCCGCGCCGAAGGTGCTGGACAGATTCGAGCAAAGTCCCGCCGCGACCGCGCCTCTGATTCTCCCCACCGTCGCGCCCCAGTCCGAGCCCATCACGCTCCCCACCCTCGAACCCACCCCAACCCCGCCTCTTCTCTCGACCTACGACGATGTCGAGACCCGCATCTACGCCGAAGTCTATGAACGCGTGAATCCCAGCGTTGTCGCCATCATGGTGCTGGACGAGGAAATGCTCGAAGATTCCCCGCATAACGACATCCGTCCCTTCTTCTTCTACACGGGCGAGGGCTCCGGCTTTGTCGTCGATGAAAGGGGCTACATCGTCACCAACCGGCATGTTGTAATGGACGCCGATGACGTCGTTGTGCGCTTTTACGATGGGCTGCTCGCCCCGGCCGAAATCGTGGGAGAAGATCGAGACACCGATCTGGCCGTGCTCAAAGTCGATCCCCAGGGCCTGGACCTGCGCCCGGTCGCTTTTGGCGACATCGACGAACTGCGCGTGGGCGAACGCGTGATCGTCATCGGCAATCCCTTTGGCAACACCAACACCATGACCACCGGCATCGTCTCGGCGCTGGGCCGGCACATCGAACTGTTCGACACGCAATTCCAACTACCCGAAGTCATCCAAACCGACGCGGCCATCAATCCCGGCAACAGCGGCGGTCCCATGCTCAACGCCCGCGGCGAGGTGATCGGCGTGGCCTTCATGCTGCAATCGGAGACGCGCACCAATGCCGGTATTGGTTTTGGCATCCCGGTTTATTTCGTCAAACGTGTATCCGAAGCCATCATCGAACAGGGGCGCTTCCGGCACCCTTATCTCGGCATTCGCGGCAGCGGTCTGTCACCCTTTGTGATCCAGGAGTTGGGATTGCCGGTGGCGTATGGCATCCTCATCGCCGATGTGCTGCCGGACACGCCCGCGGCCAAAGCCGGGCTGCGCGGGGGCGAAGACACGCGCCTGGTCGAAGGCATGCCCTTCGCGCTGGGAGGCGACATCATCATCGGCGTCGATGGTCGGCCGTTAAAGGTTTTCGATGACCTGCTGAGCTATTTGGGGCGCTACACCGAGCCGGGCGACGACATCACCCTCACCATCGTGCGAGATGGCGAACAACTCGAAGTCACCGTCACGCTTGAGCCCCGGCCGGAGTGAGTGAAAGAGGTGCGACGCACTTTTCGTTTGATCTAGCTCCATTTCCCCGAAATCGCCGCCTGCAAACACTGCTCCAGCGTGCCGTAGCGCATGGCCACGCCGCTGTGCATGGGCGCATAACAGGCCATCTTGCCCGCATTCGTAGCCATACTGCGGATGCCCAGGCTGCGCATCGGCGCCACCACCGCGCAGGTGTCGGCCACCACTTCGCCCCCGGCCTGCTCGATGATCTCGACCAGCCCTTCCCGCGCGGCCCGCGCCCTCGTGATCTGCGAGGTCGTCACCCACAGGCGCGTCGCCAGCGTTTCGCCCCGCAAGATCTCGGCGATGCGCCGGAACTCGGTGATGGAAGCGTGCGGGCAACCGATAGTCACCAGATCGATCTCGCTCGTCTCCGGGTTGGCGTCCATGATCTCGTAGCCCGCAGCCAGGCTATCGACGACGAGACGCTTCGCGTCCGGCCGGAGCAGCTTCTCACCCTGATCCCGCGCTTCGGGCGTGAACCCGGCCACGTGGTAGAGGGCGACGGCCCCGTACGCGGCCAGACCCGCGCCCAACGTCTTCAGGCGGTCGCCGGCGTCACCGCCGAGGGTCGGGTCAGCGGGCAAAGGCGGGAGCCACGCGCCCAGGTCGGCGAAGTAGGGCGCGCCATCGCCCACGGCCTTGCCCACCACGTAACTCAGCGCCCCGAAATCGGCGATGCTCTCGACCGGGCAAGTGACCTCGACCACGTGCGTGGCCCGGCGGTTTTCGTCGAGATGGTAGCCGTAGCGGGCCGTGCGACCGACGATGGCCGCGGCCAGGGCGCTGGGCCCGCCCTCGCGGTTGGTTCTGGCCCCGACCACCGAATTGGCCCAGGCTACGGCGCTGCTCTCGGCCCAGGCCAGATGATCATCGCGCTGCGGCGCGAAATCGGCGAACAGGTAGGGCGTGCACGACATGGTGGCGGTTACGCCCATGTTGACGAACGCATTGATGGCGGAAAGCTGCGGCTTGGCGAAATCGGGACTGAAGCCCATCTCTTGCCAGCGATCCAACTCCATCCCCGCCGGATTGAGCGTGGTGGGCACGCGCACTTTTGCGCCTTCGCCCGCCCATTCGTTCAGGAATTCTACGCCGGCGTCGCCCAAATTCTTGTAGCTGACCCCGGCGATCTGCACATGCTTGACCGGAACCAGGTCGGGCGCGCCGTAAATGCGGCCAAGCGTGGCCACGATCTCCATGGCGCGCTGCACGCCAGGGCCGTCGGCGCCATCGAGTAAGGCTTGTTCAGCGGGGGTGAGGGTAAGGGAGGACATGGGAGGGTGGGAGATGGGGAGAATGGGAGAGTGAGAGAGCGTGAGAGGGAGTGACGCAAGATCGGCAATCGGCTTCGAGCCGACTTTTTGTAGCAGCCGCCGATTTCAATCGGAGGTTGAGCGCGACCGTGCTCCCAGCAGCAGACAGTTTGCCGTATCGACACGATGCCTGTCAACTTGGCAAGGCGGGGCCCGGTAAAGAAGAAAAGGCTCAAACGGATCTCGTGGAGTTTCGTTGGAACCTCCGGGAGGTGGCCACGACCTCTTGGCCTAGACTTCCGTTTTATGGCCACCTCCCGGAGGTCTTGATTGGATACATCCCTCGAAATCCAAAAGGGCCGAAAAAAATAACTCCTGTCATTGCGAAGCGGCCAGTGCGCTTATGGACATTACAGAAATAAAACGGTAATAGGTTGGAGTGACCTCCGGGAGGTGGCGGCAAGGATTCTTGTTGAAAGACAGGCACTCCGCCAGTTAAATCTTTCGGAAATGGCGACATTTCATCGCCACCTCCCGGAGGTCTTCTTGATTACCGGATTATTTATTGAATGTCCATCAATCGGAGGTTCGGTCGGTCGTTAATTGTTGATCGTGCAGCACGCGCCACACAAATTTGGGTAGCTGCAATTGCCGCCGCCAGCGCCAGGGTTGCGTAACAAGCCGCCACAGCCACTCCAAATTGAGGCGGATCAGCCAGTTTGGGGCGCGGCGGCGAACGCCCGTGACGTGATCGAAGGCGCCGCCAATGCCGATGCCGACGGGCGTCTGCAAATCCTGCATGTGTTCGGCGATCCACAGATCTTGTTTAGGTGCACCGTACGCCACCAGGAGGATGTCGGGAGCCGCGGCCTTGATGCGGGCGGCGATTTCGGGATAGTCAGCTTCGCTGGGGGAGCCGGCGAATGTGCCGGCGATGTTCAGGCCGGGATAGCGCTGCTGCAGGATTTCGGCAGTGCGTTCGGCGACGCCTGGCCCTGCGCCCAGCAGATAAAGACGCCACCCCACCTGCGCTGCTCGCTCGGCCAGTTGGTAAATGCCATCCGACCCCGTGACTCGTTCGGGCAGCGCCTGGCCCTGGCGTTTGGCCGCCCACAGCAGCCCCGCGCCGTCAGGCAGCACCAGGTCGGCGTTTTGCAGCACCGCCATGAATTGTGGATCCCGCTGCGCGGTCATCACGAATTCAGGGTTGGCCGTGCAGATCTGGTGTGGCGCGCCGCTGGCCACGAAATCCGCCACCAGATCGAGCCAGCTCTCGTAGGTGACGGGATGGATGGGGACGCCGAGGATGGCGACAGATGGCGGGATGGTGGGGTTCACTGTCGTTGGTGGTGAGGAGATGATGGAGGTGCGACGACGAACAGTATACAACGACAGGGCAATCTGACCAACGCTATCGGTGTGAAAGATACACTACCGAGTTCCAGACAACTTGCAAAATGAACATGATTATGGTATCCTTTCCAAGTTGTATAGTTCGTTCCAGTTGGTGTATTGACCGAAGTTACAATGTTGTAGCTTTAACGCAACAAGGAAATCGAATATGTAATCGATAGGCTGGCTAAAGATGGCAAACCGAAGCGAGGTTCTGAGGGCCTCGCAAGCGATATCCTGCCCTCAGTTAACACTTGTTACTGGCTCGGAGGATATCCTTGCTTTTGTTCCTTACAGCCAATTCTCGGATTCGTTCATTCATGTTAAGGAGGTGCAACTGGCGAAGACAGAAAAAAAAGGATAACGTTGAACCACTCATCGCAAACAACTCGCCGCGGAATTCGCGGCAGATCAACCAAATCGCTCCAAGGAAGGAGAAAATCATGAACGCAACTCGTAAATACCTGTTCGTAGTTCTGTTGATTGCCCTTTTCGCTCTTGTTGTCGCTGCCTGTGCTCAGCCCGCCGCAGCGCCCGCAGGAGGAGAAAAGGTGGTGGAAGTGACAAAGGTGGTGGAAGTCACAAAAATCGTCGAAGTCAAAAAAGAAGTCGAGGCTTCTTCTGAAGAAGTTATCCCTGAAGGTTCAGTGGTTATCGACTTCTGGCATGCCTTTGGCGGCGGCCGCAAGCTGTTGATCGAACGCATGGTCGCCGACTACAACTACACCCATCCCGGCACGTACGTTCGGGTCGAAAACAAAGGGTCTTACCGCGACACCCTGAACGCCGCCATTCTGGCCGCGCAGCAGGGCAATCCCCCTCACATCGTGCAGATCTTCGAGATCGGCTCGCAATTGGCCCTCGATTCAGGCATCTTCGCCCCCTTCGAGGATTCGGCCGGCGATTTCCAACCGGATGATCTGATCGAAGGCGTGGCCAATTACTACAAGTTCGACGGTAAGTTCTACTCGATGCCCTGGAACTCCTCCAACCCCATCCTTTACTACAACAAGGATATCTTCAAGGCTGCCGGTCTGGATCCCGAAAAGCCACCGGAGACCTTCGAGGAAATGCTCGATGTCTGTGAGACCATCACATCCAGCGGCGCGGCCAAGAACTGCATCTCCTGGCCGCTGCACGGTTGGTTCTTCGAGCAATGGATGGCGAACATGGGCGCGGAACTGGCCAACAACGAGAACGGCCGCGCCGCCCGCGCTACCGAAGTCTACCTGACCGGTGACGCCGCCAAAGAAATCGTGACCTGGTGGAAAGAGATGTACGACAAGGGCTACTACGCTTACAGCGGCAAGCTGGAAGACTGGGATGGCGCTGACGCCATCTTCGTTTCCGGCCAGGCTGCGATGGAGATCACCTCCACCAGCGATGTCGTCAATCGCCAGAATGACGCCGCCGCTAATGGCTTCGAGTTGGGCACCGGCTATCTCCCCTACCCCGCCAGCAGCGAGCGCATGGGCGTAATCGTCGGTGGCGCCAGCATGTGGTTAGCCGATGGCAATCCGCCAGAAGAAATGCAGGCGGCCGCCGACTTCATCACCTGGTTCACCAACACCGAAAACGCCATTCGCTGGCACAAAGCCACTGGCTACTTCCCGATCCGTAAATCCTCCGTGGCCGTGCTTGAAGGCGAAAACTGGTTCGAGCAGAACCCCGCCTACAGAGCGGCTTTCGACCAACTGCTCAACACCAAGCCTGTACGCGCCACCCAGGGCGCTGTGATCGGTGCTTTCCCCGAAGTTCGCACCATCATCGAACAAGCCGTGGAGAAGGTTTTGGCGGGACAGGCGTCGGTGGATGACGCGCTAGCCGAGGCCAAAGCGCAAGCCGACAAGGCCATCGAAGAATACAACAAATCGGTCGAGTAGAACGCAGGTTGAGATCAGAACAAAGCCTGATCTCGACAGACTCAGCTCCACACAATCGGGTGGCTCGGCGGTCTATCCGGGCCACCCGATCTCGATTTGCCGAGCAAATGGCAAATGGCAAGTAGCAGGTTGCTAGCGGCGGGCCCAACTGGATAACGGACTCGCACCTGCGACCTACGACTTGCCTCTTGCGACCTGTCGCCTGTATCAAAGGAGGCCCTATGAGTACTGCCAAATTCAAAGGGAAATGGATCCCCTGGCTGTTCCTGCTTCCCACCCTTGTCATCCTCCTGGTTTTTCTTTACTATCCGGTCATCCAAACCTTCCGACTATCGTTTTATCGGGTTGCTTTTTTGGGGCTAAGAACCAAATTCGCCGGGCTGGACAACTACATCAATCTGGCTCAGGATTCTGGCTATCATCATACCGTATGGGTGACGATTGTCATCGCCGCCGCGGTGGTGGTGGTGGGGCTAGCTGCGTCGCTGGCCATTGCCATGTTGGCCAATCAGAAAATCAGGGGCGCTTCCGTTTATCGTATTTTGCTGATCTGGCCTTTTGCACTTTCGCCCCCGGTCGCCGGTATCGTCTTTCTTTTCATGTTTTCGCCGGGATTTGGCGTGGTCAATTACCTGACTGAGTTGGTGATCGGCACAGAACTTAACTGGTTGGGAAACCCACGGTTAGCAATCACGCTCATCATCATGGCCAGCGTTTGGAAAAACCTGGGGTACAACATCGTCTTCTACCTGGCCGCTTTGCAAAATGTCAACACTGAGGTGCTGGAAGCAGCCTCCATCGATGGGGCCAACAATTGGCAGAGGTTCCGGAAAGTCACCTTCGCGCTTTTATCGCCGATGACTTTTTTCTTGCTCATCACCAACATCACCTACTCCTTCTTCGATATCTTCGGCATGGTCGACATCCTCACCAAGGGCGGCCCCCTGGATGCCACCAATGTCATGATCTACAATTTATATCGGGATGCGTTTGAGTATTACAAGACCGGTTTGGCCTCTGCCCAATCGGTGATTCTCTTCCTGTTGGTGGTGATACTGACCATGATCCAATTCCGCACAAGCGGTAGACAGGTGCATTACGGAGGTTAACGATGAGCTTATCCATTTCACGTAACACACGCAAGCAGCTTTTAACGCACATCGCCTTGATTTTCGTCGTGTTGGTGGTGTTGGCGCCTGTCCTTTTTGCACTGGCCAAATCGACTCAAACCAGGGCTGAGGTGTATCACTTCCCGCCCATGTTGGGGCCGGGCTCGGCCGGGCTCCTCAACTACAAGATCGTCTGGCATCAATTTGATCTGGGCCTTTACATGAAAAACACCCTGATCGTAGCCGGCATCGTGATGTTCTTCAAGACGATTTTCTCCATGACCGCCGGGCTGGGGTTGGTTTATTTCGATTTCCCCTTCAAGGAGTTCATTTTCTATTTCATTTTGTTCACCTTGATGATGCCCACCGAGATCATGATCGTGGCGCTGTTCAATTTGGTTTCAGACCTGGGGTGGGGCGATAGCTATGCGGCGCTGTCGGTGCCCTTTCTGGCCAGCGCCACCGGGGTGTTTCTCTTCAGACAGCACTTTTCCAGCATCCCCGCCGATCTGGCGGATGCAGCCCGCGTGGATGGCGCGGGGCCGATGCGTTTTCTGTGGAGCATCCTGGTGCCCATGTCGTGGAACACCATCGCCGCCCTGGCCCTGATTCAGTTCATCTACATGTGGAACCAGTACATTTGGCCATTGGTCATCATCCGTGAAAATGACCGCCAACTGATTCAGGTGGGCCTGCGGGCGCTGACCAACCAGCAGGACACGACCAACTGGGGCTATGTGATGGCCGCCGCCATCCTGGCCATGATCCCGCCCATGCTCATCTTTATTCTCCTGCACGAGCAATTCACGAAAGGCTTTGCCCTGGGGAAAGAGAAATAATCTGGACGTGTTGCGTGATCCGTATGACGTGTTGCATTCGACCGGCGTAACACGGAACACGCACTACGCAGCACCTCCGAAAAACTTGCACCATGAGAACCACCGTCATCGCCCACCGGGGCGCGCGCAGCCTGGCCCCGGAAAACACCCTGGCCGCTGCGCGTAAAGGCCACGACGTTGGCGCCGATCTGTGGGAAACCGACGTAGCCGTGACCGCAGACGGGGAGTTGATCCTCTTCCACGACGACTCGCTCGCCCGCACCACCAACGTCGAAACGTTTTATCCCGATCGAGCGCCCTGGACGTTCTCGACCTTCACGCTGGAGGAAATCAGACGGTTGGATGCAGGATCGTGGTTCGGGCGAGATGATCCGTTCGGGCAAATTGCCGCCGGTATTGTCCCGCCCGCTGATCTTGCTTCCTACCGTGGTGAACTGGTCCCGACCCTCCGCGAAGCGCTCCAACTGACCAAAGACCTGAACTGGCGCGTCAATCTGGAACTCAAGCGCCAACCCGCGCCCCAAGACGCATTCCCGCTGGTGGAGGCCTCATTGGCGCTGATCGACGAAGTCGATATCGCTCCCGAACAGGTCATCCTCTCCTCCTTCAACCACGAGTGGCTGCACCAGGCTCAGCGCCAGCGCCCCGACATCGAAGTGCAGGCGCTGGTCGGCTACTCCTTCACCGATCCCATCGTCTGGGAGCCGCT
>DUEF01000309.1 GCA_011176555.1 Caldilineae bacterium | reverse complement strand
TCGGCGAGTAAACTCTTCCGCACGTCTTTCTTTTGGTTCATCGATAAGAACAAATGACAGTGCTCGGTTTAAGACTTGTTCTCCATGCTCTCGGCGTATGGTTAAGGGATTTCGGGAAATTTCCAGTTCCAGCACAGTAGACGAGATGAGTTCCACTGTCCCTGCTTCAACGCGCTCCAGTACGCCCAAGATCGCTTCGGCTTCCAATCTAATCCGCGTTTGACTTAACGTATCGAGCGGACGTTGTATGCTGCACGTGTCGAGGTATACCTTCATGGCTGAAGTATAGCACTTGTTGATGTGAATAGGAAGCAACAATGTGAGCAAGATTCGTCTATTGCACCCTGCTTTGGTCGTTCGGTCACTTTGCTTCTATAATCAACGTGTTGCACAAGGTGGCGTAGCCACAACCATAACGTAGCGTATTACGTGTTCCATGTTCCGTTCTCTTGACGCAAATCCAACGGAACACGCACTACGCAACACGTCTGAATCCCCACCAGCTACCCATCCTCTCTTTTCAGGAAACACGTATCATGACCACGCCCAAAGTCAGATTGCCATTCGACGACGACCAACGCCTCACCCAGGGTTTCGGCGAGCGTCCGGAACTGTATCGCGCCCGTTTTGGGCTGCCCGGCCATAACGGCATCGATTGGGGGCTGCCCATCGGCACACCCATCCTCGCCGTCGACGCGGGCAAAGTGATCGTTCGTCACACCAGCGCTACAGGATTTGGCCGCTACATCAAATTGCAGCATAGTTGGGGGCAATCCCTGTACGCTCATCTCAGTGAATTTCAGGTCAGTATCGGCGATGAGGTGGAGCGGGGTCAGAGGGTCGGATTCAGTGGTAATTCGGGCTTTAGCACTGGGCCGCATCTTCATTTTGGCATGCGCATCAACCCTTATAGCAAAAGTGATGGTTGGTACGGCTACACGAATCCGCACCGCTTTATCGACTGGCTGCCGCGAGAAGAGGATGCCGCCCGGGATCAGGAAGAAAGCAAGGAAGTGGAAACCCCTGTGACCGGCGTTTCCATCTCGACTAGCAGCATGGCCCAACTCGAAGATGAGTTGGCGCATATCGAAAGGGCTTTTGCTTTTGAATTGCAGGAATACAAACAACAAGCTGATCTCTGGCAGGAATCGGTGATGAAGGTGTTGATGCAGCACCTGCCCGGTGAATTGCCGCCCAGCGCCGACATCCTCGCCAGCCTGGAGACGCTCATGGACGCCTGGGCCCAGGAACTGGATCAGCAACGGGCAGCCGCCATCACCGCTCACTTTGCTCCTTCCGAGCATCAGAATTAGCCCATGTCGCTTTCTCGCATCACCAGCCCCTACCGGCGCATCGTCATCAAACTGGGCACCAGCGTGCTCACGGCCGACACGCCTTTCCTCAGCCGTCCCAGGCTGATCGAGTTGGTGCGGCAGTGCGCCCGTTTGCGCGCCAGCGCTATCGAACTGATTCTCGTCAGCTCCGGGGCTATGGCCGCGGGCAAGGAACAAATGGGGTTCCCGGAACTGCCGCCAAACGTTCCCGCCAAACAGATGCTGAGCGCTGTGGGGCAATTGCATCTCAGGGGGCTGTACAAACAGTATTTCGACATCTACAACATCCCCGTCGGCCAGATGCTCCTCACCCGCGCCGATTTGCAGGAACGCCGGCGCTATCTCAACGCCCGGCTCACGTTGGCGTCGCTGCTCGATCACGACATCCTGCCCGTGATCAACGAAAACGACACCGTCACCGCCGAGGAGATCCGGGTGGGCGACAATGACAATCTCTCGGCGATGGTGGCCACGATGGCGGAAGCCGACCTGCTGATCCTGCTCACCGACCAGACGGGCCTGTTCACCGCCGACCCGCGGCAGGACCCCACCGCCCAACTGATCACCCAGGTCGAGCGCATCGACGACCAACTACTGGCCAGCGCCGGAGACAGCAGCACGGGCCTGGGAACCGGCGGCATGGCCACCAAACTCCAGGCGGCCGAGACCGCGACCCGCGGCGGGGCCACCGTTATCATCGCCTCGGGTAGCGTCCCCGATGTGCTGCCGCGCCTGGCCAGCGGCGAACAACTGGGCACTCGCTTCAGCCCCAGCATGAGCCGCCCGGAAAGCCGCAAACGCTGGCTGTTGGCGGGTTACACCGCGACCGGTCGGGTGATCATCGATGGCGGGGCGCAGCGAGCGCTGATCGAGCAGGGCGGCAGCCTGCTGCCCATCGGCGTCACCGCGGTCGAAGGTGATTTCGGCCGGGGCGACACCATCGGCGTCTACACGACCAAAGGCCGGGAGATCGCCAGAGGTCTCGCCCGCTACCACGCCAACGACGTGCGCCGCATCCAGGGCCGCCATTCCCGCCAGATCCAAAGCATTCTCGGTTACGAATATGGCGACGCCGTCATCCACCGCAACGATTTGATTTTGCTCTAACTTGAGCTACTTGAAAATGTCTCTTTATGTCATTTCGACGATAGAAGGAAGGCCTGTCCTGAGCGGAACGAGGGAACTAATCTCCTGCACAACAGGTGTGCAACCGATAGGGGATGTCTCGCTTCGTTTCGACATGACGTGCAACCAGTGAACAGGAGGAAGAATGTCCCCAAACCCCTTGACCGCCATGGGCCAGCAGGCCAAAGCCGCCGCCCGCATCCTCGCCACCACGCCCGCCGCCACCAAAAACGCGCTCCTGCATCACATCGCCGATGGTCTGATCGCGCACCAGGACGCCATCCTCGCGGCCAACGCCCAGGACATCGCTGACGGCGAAGCCGTCGGTTTGCGCGGGAACCTGCTGGATCGTATGTTGATCAGCGAAGCGCGCCTGTACAGCATCGCCAACGACACGCGCAGCGTCGCCGCCTTGCCCGATCCCGTCGGCAGTGAGTACGATGGTCGCCTTTTGCCCAACGGCCTGCGCATCAGCCGTCGCCGCACCCCGCTGGGCGTGTTAGGGCTCATCTACGAGGCCCGCCCCAACGTCACCGTCGATATCGCCGCCCTGGCCCTGAAAACCGGCAACGCCGCCATCATGCGCGGGGGCAAAGAGATCCGCCGCAGCAATCTCGCCATCCTCGCCGCCATCCACGAGGCGCTCGACGCCGTCGGCCTGCCCCGCGCCGCCATCCAGTACATCGAGGACCCCGACCGGGCGCTGGTGGGGCATCTGCT
Organism: Caldilineae bacterium; assembly: GCA_011176555.1. Classification (GTDB taxonomy): domain Bacteria; phylum Chloroflexota; class Anaerolineae; order J102; family J102; genus DUEF01. The sequence continues at coordinate 590 of DUEF01000309.1, read as the reverse complement.
CAAACTGCACGAATACGTCGATATGATCATCCCCCGCGGCGGCGCGGGACTGCACAAATTCTGTCGGGAGCACAGCACCATCCCCGTGATCACCGGCGGCATTGGCATCTGCCACGTTTATGTGGATGAAAGCGCTGATCTCGACAAAGCGCTGCCGATCATCCACAACGCCAAAACGCAACGCCCCAGCGTCTGCAATTCCTTGGACACGGTGCTCGTGCACGAAACCGTGGCCGCCGAACTCCTGCCCCGCGTCGTCGCCCATCTGGCCGAGGCCGGCGTCAGCTTTCGGGCCGCAGACGAGGCGCTGGCTCTGGTGGGCGACCATCCCGCCGTCCTCCCGGCCGGCCCCGACGATTTCGACACCGAGTGGCTCAATCTCACCCTGGGCCTGCGCGTGGTCCCCGACCTGGACGCGGCCATCGACCATATCCGCGAGCACAGCACCAACCATTCCGATGCCATCCTCACCGAGAATTGGAGCCACGCCCAGCGCTTCCTCGATGAGGTGGATAGCTCGGCCGTGTTCGTCAACGCTTCCACCCGCTTCAACGATGGCGGCCAATTCGGGTTGGGCGCGGAAGTGGCCG
>DUEF01000308.1 GCA_011176555.1 Caldilineae bacterium | reverse complement strand
TTTCGAGACGAGTTTCCAACGAGGTTTGCAACAAAGGCAGGTTGTGATACAGCGCTCTCTCGGACGCGCGATCTAAGCGGCTCACCGAGTGTGCATCGCGCGCCTGTCTCAAATTTGTCAATCTTCAGAGGCGCTGTAAAAATCTCGCCATGACGCTTCTGAAATTGAGCGACCAAACTATTCGGTTGCGTGGAGCCTGGTTCTGGGGAGGGCCAGGCTCTTGTTTTATCTGGGGAGTGTTTGGCGGGGCGACAGCTCTGTGCTATAAATAATCCGAAATGATTGATCGTTGAACTCACATAGCCGTGTAATCGTTTTTTGGAGTTGGCGCTTTGGCGTCTCACTATGACTCATCAGAATCTTACTCTTATTAAGGGCATTGGTCCCCGATACCAGCAAGTGCTAGTCGAGGCCTCTGTTTCGACGTTGGAAGATCTGGCTGCAGCGGAACCAGACCAGTTGCACCGCATCATCCATACTCCGGAATGGCGTAAACCCGATTATGCGGATTGGATTCGGCAAGCGCGAGCCATGATTGACGGTCATGATCGAACTGAAGCGATTGCCGAACGCGTCACCCAAGAACAGATGGGGGATACGACTGAGGAGGAGCAACCTAACATGGTGATACACTCTGAGTTGACTGCCTCAGAGGCGGGACAAAGGCATGAGCCGGGAAACGAACCGGGAAACGAAATTGATCTCGATAGTCCTGGATATTACCTCAACCGCGAGCTGACCTGGCTGGAATTCAATCGCCGGGTGCTGGAAGAAGCGCTCGACGAAACGCATCCGCTGCTGGAGCGGGTCAAATTCCTGTCTATTTTCAGCAGCAACCTCGATGAGTTCTTTATGATCCGGGTGTCGGGCTTGCGCCAGCAGTTGGAACTGGGAAGCGTGGAAGCGCCGCCCGACGGCATGACGCCCTCCGAGCAGTTGCTCGCCATCCGGCAGGTGCTGGAGCCAATGCTGGAGCAACAGTTGACTTGCTGGCAGGATGATGTGCTTCCCAGGTTGCGGGCGGAGGGGATCAATGTCCTCGATTATGATGAATTGAAGGGGAAACAGCGCAAACTCTTGCGAAAATATTTCCGTCGAGAAGTGTTTCCTGTGCTCACGCCCCTCGCTTTTGATCCCGGCCATCCCTTTCCCCACATCTCCAATCTTAGCTTCAATCTGGCGGTGGTGATTCGGGACCCGGTGGAGGGCGAACGTTTCGCGCGCTTAAAGGTGCCCGGGTCTTTTCCTCGCTTGCTGCGCATCCCTAGCGAGGAACGCGCCGAGATCTTCGAGGGTTTGCGCCTGTCAGACGTGCGCGCGGACAATTTTGTGTGGTTCGAAGATCTCATTAGCAACAATTTAGATAAACTGTTCCCCGGCCTGGATGTTGTCGCCGCCTATCCGTTTCGGGTGACGCGCGACGCCGATATCGAAATCGAAGAGGACGAAGCTGCCGATTTGCTGGCCGCCATCGAAGAGGGGGTGGGCCTGCGTTATTTCGGCAAAGTCGTGCGCCTGGAAGTCGATAGCAATATGCCCGACAACGTGCGCCAGATCCTGATCGAAAACATGGGACTGTATCCCTACCAGGTTTACACAGTCAATGGCCGTATCGGCAAAGCGGATTTGATGGGTTTGATGCGCGTGGAACGGCCGGATCTCAAGGACAAACCGTTTGCGCCTTCTGTGCCTGCACCGCTCACTTCCGGTGAAAGCATCTTCTCCGTGTTCCGGCGACGAGACATTTTACTCTACCATCCCTACGATAGTTTCAGTCCGGTATTGGATTTCTTACACGACGCCGCGCGTGATCCGAACGTGTTGGCCATTAAGCAAACGTTGTATCGCGTAGGCAAGAACGCCCCCGTGGTCAAGGAGTTGATGAAAGCGCGTGAGAACGGCAAACAGGTGGCGGTGTTGGTCGAATTGAAAGCCCGTTTTGATGAAGAAAACAACATTGTTTGGGCCAAGGCGCTGGAACAGGTGGGCGTGCATGTCGTTTATGGCCTGGTGGGGCTCAAGACGCACTGCAAACTGCTGATGGTGGTGCGTCGTGAAGAGGATGGCATCGTGCGTTATGTGCATATGAGCACCGGCAATTACAATGCCATCACCGCCAGGATTTACAGTGACTTGGGCATGTTTACAGCTGATCCCGACCTCGGAGCTGACGTTTCGGACCTGTTCAATTCACTGACCGGATATTCTCACAAGCAGGAGTACCGCAAACTGCTGGTGGCTCCGGGGACGATGCGCAAGCATCTGCTGCGACGCATCTATCGGGAAATCGACTTGCATCAGCAATCTGGTGGGGGTTATTTAGCCTTCAAGATGAATCAGTTGGTGGACAAGAAGTGCATCAAGGCGCTTTATCGCGCTTCCCAGGCCGGCGTGAAGGTTGATCTGCAGGTGCGGGGGATTTGCTGCCTGCGTCCGGGATTGCCCGGCATCAGCGACAACATCACGGTCACATCGATTGTAGGCCGTTTTTTGGAGCACCCGCGCATCTATTACTTCCACAATGGTGGCGATGAAGAGATTTTGTTGGGGAGCGCCGATCTGATGCCCCGTAATCTCGTCAGGCGGGTGGAACAACTTTTCCCGGTTGAAGACCCAGAACTGAAGGCGGCGGTGAAGAAGATCTTGATGGTGCACCTGCAGGACAATGTCAAGTCGCGGCGCATGTTACCCGATGGCAGTTATGAGCGCGTACAGCCTGTCGACGGCGAGGCGTTGCTGAATTCGCAAGACTGGATGATCGAGCATCGGGGCTTTTGGAATGCGGACGACTGATGAATGGTCAATGGCCAATAATCAATGGTCAATGGCCAATAATCAATGGTCAATGGCCAATAATCAATGGTCAATGGCCAATAATCAATGGTCAATGGTCAATGAGCCGGTCGATGAGGGCATCGTAGCGGAGGGCGATGACGCGCCAGTCGAAGGCCGCGGCGCTGGCGCTGAGATCGGCGCCGCGCACGGCCGCGGGATGTGCGACGGCCCAGCGCAGGCGCGCGACCAGATCATCGAAGCTGTGGTAGAGATGGTCGCGGTGGTGGGAGACGGGTAGCAGTTCGGGATAGCTGAGCCGGCGGGGGAGAAGCGGGTAACAGCCGCAGTAGATGGCTTCGAGGATGCTGATGCCGAAGAATTCGTGGCGGGCGGTGCTGATAACGAGGTCGGCGTCCCACAGCAGGCGGGCGTAGCTTTCCCGGTCCTTGGCGAAGCCAAAATGGATGATGCGTTCCCCCAGTCGTTCTCTGGCTTCGGCGAATTCTGCGGGCTGTTGGCGGAAGTTCTCGCCGGCCACGATGAGCCGGAAATCCAACCCCTCGTCGGCCAGCGCGTACAACGCCCGGAAGAACTCGCCCGGGTTTTTGTCGTATTCCCAACGTTGGTTCCAGAGGATTCGTAGGGGCGGATCGGCGAGGGGGCGAGGTAGGGGCGTCCGGCCGGACGCCCCTACGCGATATGGGTCGAGCCAGGCAAGTTCGAGGCCCACGGGCAGCACGTGGCTTTTGGCCCGCAGTTGCGGGATGATCTCCAGATGGTTGTAATCGGGAAAATGCTTGAGCAGGCGGGGCAATTCGTCGAAGAATTCGTCGAGATGGTAGCGGCTGTTGAAGGCGATGGCATCGGCGGCGGCCATGCTCAGAACGTTGATCATGCCGTAAGTGAGGTCTCGCTTCTCACCGGGCGGCGGGGGATAAGTCAATTGGTTTTCGTGAGCGTAGAACAGCGCGGGGACGCCATCGAGCCAGGGGCGGGACAGAGCCAGGAGGGCGGGGAGATTGACCATGTCGGTGACCAGAAGGGCGCGCGGTCGCCCGGCCTTTTGGCAATGGTTCTCGACCTGTTGCGCCAATTCCAGCGCCCCGCCCTGCATCCGCCACTTCCAGAAGCGCCCGGCCATGGTCAACAACGTAAAATCATGGCGACTGTGGTTGACATAACCTTCGGCCCAGGCTTTGTGCGAGCCAGTGTGGTAAGGGGAGAGGAGAAGCATAGCGATCTTGCTTTTTCGCTTTTCAAAATGATAGAATCCGGGCTGTGAATGATTGAGCTTATCATTTGCTCAGCGTGTACGGCAAGATCGAGCTGTCATCAAAGGCGGGAGGCTGCCATGAAATCCAAGAACATCCACTTTCTATTGAACTTTGCTGTCGTGATCGCACTTAGCCTGACTGTGGCTGGCATGTGGTCGACGAACGCCTTGGCAGCAGGGCGGAAGACGTCTCGCGCGGCCAGCCCGTCTACAGGTCAAATCGTCATCAACGAATTCCTGGCCTCGAACGATTTTGGCCTACAGGATGAAGATGGCGATTCCTCAGACTGGCTCGAGTTGTACAATGCCGGCGACTCTGCTATCGATCTGAGCGGGTGGTCGCTTACTGACGACCCAGCGGAGCCGCAACAGTGGGTCTTTCCCGATCGTGTGATCGAGAGCCATGCCTATCTGCTCATCATCGCTTCGGGCAAAGATCGCCGTTCTGACGATCCCGCCAAGGAGCTCCACACAAACTTCAAACTTTCGGCTGGCGGCGAATACCTGGCGTTGTTCACCCCCGATGATTTGAACCAGCCTGTCGATTCATTTGACCCCGAATATCCCCAGCAGTATACCGATATTTCTTATGGACGCTACCAGGAGACCCAGCACCGTTACTTCGCCAACCCCACTCCTGGCGCCGCAAATGACGAGACCGGCGCTTATGAGGGCGTGGCGACGGGGGTCGAGTTCAGCGTGCAACGAGGTTTTTTCGATGAAGCGTTCACTGTCGAACTCTCCTCCGAAACGCCTGACGCCATTATTCGCTACACCACGAACGGAGATGCGCCCTCCGAAACTGTGGGCGATGTTTACGGTGGGCCGATCCCAATTGGGCAAACCACGGTGCTGAGGGCGATTGCCACTGTGCCAGGGTTTGTTCCTTCACCTACCAACACCAGCACCTATATCTTCCCGGCGCAGGTCGCGCACCAGCCTGCAAAACCGACGGGTTTTCCTGCAACATGGGGTTGGTACAACGGCCAACAAACCCCCGCCGACTACGAAATGGATCCATCCATCACATTTCACCCAGATTATCGCGACACGATTGTGGACGATCTGCAAACATTGCCTGTGCTTTCGATTGTCACCAGTCGCGCCGATATGTTTGGCTCACTTGGTATCTACGCCTATCCCCTGAAACATGGTCGGGAGTGGGAGCGTCCGGCATCGATGGAGCTGTTTTCCGCCGATGATCCCGGTTTTCAGGTGAATGCTGGCGTGCGCATTCATGGTGGAACCAGCCGTAATCCAGAAAAGTCGGCGAAACACTCGTTCCGCCTCTATTTCAGAGGAGATTATGGGCCTCCGCAATTGGAGCAGGCCATTTTTCCCGACACGCATATCGAGAGTTTCGACAAGCTGGTGGTGCGCGCCAATCTCGCCGATTGTTGGGTGTTCGGAACCGCCAGCCCGCTT
>DUEF01000307.1 GCA_011176555.1 Caldilineae bacterium | reverse complement strand
GACGACTCAAACTGCGTAAAAGGGGGCGGCAGGGTAAGCCCAGGGTGGGCATCGCTTTCGTGGCCATGAAGCGCAACGTGATGGATCTGCCGGAGTTGCCTCGTTTGGCGACGCGGGTGGGCGCAGAGGAGATCGTGGTGTCGAATCTCGTGCCCCACAGCCGCGAGATGGAGGAGGAAATCCTTTACGCACAATCATTGACCGCCTGCACCTACCGGCAATCACCCTGGGTGGTGGATATGAGCCTGCCCAAAATCGACCTGAACGGCCACACGACAGAAGCGCTCACGGGCGTGTTCGCCTCCACCGCCAGTCTCAGTTGGTTGGATAACAGCCTCAGCGTCCGCAACGATTATTGCCGTTTCGCCCAGGAAGGTTATGCCGCCGTGCGCTGGGATGGCGAAGTCAGCCCCTGCCTGTCGCTGCTGCACGACCATCCCGAATACGTGCTGGGCCGGCGCAAGGATATCACACATTACAGCCTGGGCAATATCGCTGACCGGTCTTTGCAGGACATCTGGACGGATGCGGAATTCACCAGCTTCAGGGGCAGCCTCACGGATTTCAGCTACTCGCCCTGCACCACCTGTGGCGGCTGCGAACGTTTCCCGGAGAACACCATCGATTGCACCGGCAACGGCTTCCCCACCTGCGGCGGCTGTCTCTGGGCGCAGGGATTCATTCAGTGCCCGTAGCTTGCGTTCCGTCCCTCTCCCGGCCTTTACGGCTGGGCCCCTACCTCCACCTCTATCTCGACCACCTGGCCCTCGCGCCAGATTTCCAGCGTCACGGTCTGCCCCACCTCCACTTCCTCTTCCAGGTAGGCCTCCAGATCCTCCCACGATTTCAGTGGCCGGCCATCGATGGCAGTGAGAATGTCGCCGCCAGCATACACGCGCTGATGCCCCACGATCACCTCATGGGTGTAGGCGCGGATACCGGCGCCTACAGCAGGAGAATCTCGGTACAGGCGGGCGATGAGCAAGCCATGATCGACCGGCAGACCGAGGGTTTCGGCCAGATAGGCGTTCAGGGCGTAACCCAAACGCTCGATGCCCAGCCAGGGATGGTCGTAGCGGCCCTCGGCGATCAGCACGGGCACGAGCCGTTTTGCCTTGTCGATGGGGATGGCCAATCCCACCCCGGCGTTGGAGCCCGTGGGCGAGAAAATGGCGCTGGTGATGCCGATCACGCGGCCGCTGGAATCGAGCAGGGGGCCGCCGGAATTGCCGCGGTTGATATCGGCGTCGGTTTGGATGACGCCGCGCAGGGTGCGCTCTTCGTCGAGCTGGATCGTGCGGCCCAGGGCGCTGATCACGCCGGTGGTGAGCGTGCGCTGAAATTGGCCAAAGGGGTTGCCAATCGCCACAACCGTCTGCCCGACCTGTAGGGCGGCTGAATCGCCCAGGGGCAGGGGCTTGACGCCCGTCGGCAAGGCTTCGACCTTGATCACGGCGAGGTCGTTGGGCGGGTCAGCGCCGACGACCTCGGCGGGCAGCACCATATCGTTATCGAAACTCACCTCGATGTTCTCCGCATCCTCGACAACGTGGTAGTTGGTGAGGATGTGCCCCTGCTCATCCCATACGAAACCGGAGCCCACGCCGCTTTCGGGGATGGGGCGGTAGAAGAAATCGTAGCGCAGCAACCTGGTGGTGATGTTGACCACGGCGGGGCTGACGTTGTGATAGAGTTCGATCAGACGCTGTTCGGAATCCACAACCGCCGGTGGGGTGGAATCTGATGGCGGTGGGGTGGGGATGGCGGTGGGGGACGGGGCCGCTGTTGGCGGGGTCGTGGGCGTCACCGTGGGCGTGGCCGTGGGCTCGCTCAACACGGACACCAGCGCCGGTGAGCGCGAAACCAGCAGCAAGGCCGAACTGAATCCAGCCAGGCAGGCCAAAAAGACGATGAGTAGCAGAAAGGGGAAGAGAGAGCGTTGGTTCATGGGATGATGTGAACAGGGTTGGTGCAGCGCGGCGGGCGTCTTGTCGCCGCGCCCGAAGTATACATCTTTCATCGAAGCATGGCGAAGATTCTGATAACCGGTGCTATAATGTGGCGTCGCCAAGCGGGCGTTTTCTTCTGGTTTTCCGTCGATTTCAATGACTCAGCCATCTTCGTCCCCTTCCTCCTCCATTTGGCCCTTTGTGTGGCTGGGCGTGTTGGGACACATGATCTGGGGCAGCTATCCGGTGTTCGCCAAGCGGGCGGTGATGGAAGCGCCGAAGTTCCCGCTGCCGTTTTTTGCATCGCTGATGGCGACAATGGTGGGCCTGGTCTTGGTTTTGGCGCTTTCGTTGCTGATCGGCGAGGATCGGACGCAGTGGCGGACGGTCAGCGCTGGCGGTTGGCTGGCTGTGATGGCCGTGATCTGGCTGGTGCAGGTGGGCGGAAACGTGGTGCAGATCTCGGCGCTGGGCGGGACGAATCCGGCGCTGATCACCAGCATGATGGCATTGCGCTTGGTATCGGCGCTGGCGCTGGCCTGGCTGATTTTGGGAGAGCGATTGGCTTCGCCAACACAATGGCTGGGCGTAGTCCTGGTGATCGGAGCAGTGACCGGCTATCTGTGGCTCCAGCAGAATGGCAAGAAGTCGACCTCTGCGCCGTAACGGACCGGCGATGTGCTTATGACGCTCCCCCAGAAACGCTCCTCCCCACCTTCT
>DUEF01000306.1 GCA_011176555.1 Caldilineae bacterium | reverse complement strand
TGCCCCCGGTCTCCCGGTTTGCTGGTCTTCCGGTTTACCGATTACAAAAACATTTGGTCATGGCTACGCCACCTTACGCATTACTCATAATCATCTATCCGAGATGATCGATCACTGCGCCCGTCACGCTGCCGCCAGCCTCGACCGCGCCGGCTTTCACATCGACATCGGCGCTACCGCCGCCCAGGGTGTCGATTTCCAGCCCGACCACCTTGCCGTAGACCGTGCCGGAGACGACCACGCCCACGTCCAGTTTCCCGGCCAGCATCTCGCGCACTTTAGCGCCCGTCACCTCGCCGCCGGCGGCCACTTCATTCACACGGACGTTGACAATGGCCTCGGCGGCGGCGGCGGCTTGCTGGCGGGTTTCGGTATCGGGAGCGCCCTCGAAAAGTTGACCGCTGGCCGCGCGCAGGTAGAGCACAGGTACGCCCCAGTCGCGGCCATTCTTGTCAGCGTTGTAGGCGGCAATGCGCCCGGCGCAAACCGCCCGCTCGATGGGCAAACCACCGACCAGGGCGCGATAGAAATGACGGCTGAAAGCGATGGCGGTCTTGTCCCGGATGGAGTACTGGTTAGCGACGACAGCTGGGATCTCCGCCTCGACCAGAGCCGGGGCGATGCCGCTCCACACGCTGACGCCGTCCCGCCGCCCGGTTTCGCAGCCGCCCAGCAGCGCCAAACGCACGCCATTGCCCCGCAGGTTGACGCCCAGTTGCTCAGCGTCGACGAATTGATCGTCCAGAGCCAGGTAGCCGACGCCGGAATACACGCCCGGAAGATCAGACATCTTGCGCTCGAAAGCGCCATGACCGGCGAAATGGAAAACGTCGGCGTCGGGGATGGCCGTCTGCACATCGTCCAGGGTGGCGTCCTTCAAAATCACCGGATCGATGCCAGGTTGACCGCTGAGCGCTGCCTCCAGGTCGTCTTTCTCCTGTTTCAGGTTAAGCACCGGCAGATTCTCACCGGAGGCCAGCGCCGCCACGACCTTGATCACACCGGTGGCCAGGGGTAGAGGCTTCGGAATGGGCAAGGCCTCATGACGGATGATGGCCACGCGCGGGTCCAGGGCCAGGAAGCCATCCATGCCATCACCGCCGCCAACCCGGTCCACGTACATGAACTCCCAGGGTAGCGCCGCCAGGGCCGGGGGCAAACGCAAACGCAAGCGCAGGCCCTGATCCAGACCGATCAACTTCAAACTATCGACGTACAGATCCCGGACATCGGCCTGCGTTCCTGCCTCGCCTGGCGGGAGCAACAACAGCGCCAGCGTCCGCCCCAGGGCGATCAGCCCCGCCCGATCCAGCACCCGCTTTTCGAGTTTCTTCAACGTTTCCAGGAGCTGGCGCTCGTCGTATTCGACCGGGATCGCCTCTTCCGGCTTCATCTCCCCGGCCGGCGAACTGAGCACCCGCACCTTGAAGCGTCCAAACCGTTTCTTTCCTTCGCTGACGCGCTCGAAATCAGAAACTTCGATGGTCATATCCCGGTATGGGATCGCTCTTCCCGCATCCGGGATCTCTCGCGCCTCGGCAGCTTGCGCGGTCGCCGCGCCCGCGACGCCCTCAAGCTTCGCTTCCTCGGCGTTTCCGAATGTTCGCTGCACCGGTTCGGCGCGAGATTCTGAACTGGTTTGCTCTGCTGGCACGACAGACCTCCTGCTAGTCTTCGACCTCCGGGAGGTGGCCAGCACCCCTTCGTTTGCCGGGATTTTGGCGGCTACCTCCCGGAGGTCGTTTCCAATTCGAGCAAAATGCTCCAACAGGTAGCGATGAATGAAGATGTAGCCGCCGCCCACTTTCTGCAAAAAGATAAGGTGGGCGGCATAGTCCAGGAAATCGGCGTATTTACCCAACGACGGCGTTTCACCTCTCTGCCAGAGAATGATGCGCAGGGTGATGTGCTGGATCGCAAACAGGCCGCCAAACCACAGCGCCGCCAGCAGGCCGATGAAAAATCCGTACAGCACGAACGATAGCATCACGCTGGCGTCTCCCAACACAAGGGCGATGAACAGACTGACGAGAGCGAAAAAGCCGCCCACCACCGGAGCGGTCACAGCGGCGTTGATGAGGGATAATCGCAGGCCCTGGTTCGGAGCGACTTTCTTGGTCTTGACCAGTGTACCGCCCATGCCGCCGAACAGAGCGCCGGCCAGGCCCAGGACGACCATCCCCATCACGGCCATGATCAGCATGATCTTCGGCGTGCCCACACCTCTTGCGACCAGGGGAGACAGGAGCACAGTCCCCTGCGCAAAAACGCCGGCAATGGCCCCGGCGATGGCTCCGGCTACCACGCCGTACGCGCCACCCGTCAACGCCGAGTGATACGACCAACTCAAACGCTCGACCGTCTGGATGTCATTGTTCAGGCTGTGCCGCACGCCGCGCGGGCCAAAAGCGAAGAAAAGACCGCTACTGAGACCGAAAATCAGACCCACACTGACGCCCTCGACCCACCAATCCAGCGGGCCTCTGCCCAGCCAGTTGCTTAGCCCGAAGATCACGGCGAAAAGGATGGATACGCTCAGCCCCACCGTCAGACCGATCACCAACGTCTTCAGGGCCGATTGCAGGCCCAACGACAGGGCGCCGATGCGTTTCGTGCGGCCGATTTTCGTGATCCAGAGCATATCGACGATGGCGACCACCGGCCCGGCCACCAGTCCGCCCAGAACGCCTTCCGCCAGACCCCGTTGCAGGGCGTGACTGAGACCCTCGTGCGGGGCCAGCCCCATGCCGATGACCAACCCGCCGAACAGGCCGCCGATCAGCCCCAGCATCAGCCGGGAGATGAGCATGTACGCCCAACGCCAATCCGCTGTCGGCAGCCAACTCGGTTGCATGTTCTCGATCAGAAATGTCGTTTGGTTGTGCTCGATCATGCGCTGCGCCAGCCAGGATAGCCAGGCAGTGGTCTGTTCGTCGGAATAGGGCTTCTTGGCCTCCATCTTACGCTTGTACATGCGCTGCACGTAATCGGCGAACAGGCGCTCACGACGGGCGATGGTGGCTTCAGGCGCGGCGCTCGGAGCCACAGCAGGCTGGCCTCGATAAGTCAGACTCATGATGTGGAGCATGAGCGGCGTCCGCACCAACTCCCGCAGCGACGCATCTTGCTCCAACATCGTTCTCAACCCGGCCAGCGGCGCGCCCACGACCTCGAAATAGGCGTCGATCTGCTCTGCAGTGAGCGGCTCCAGCAGGATAGCGGCCCGCAACTGCAATTGCACGAGCTGGTTGCGATACTCGTCGAGCCGGCAACACACGGCGACGCCCATCAAACCATGTTGAACGACGAAGTCGTTGATCGCCTCGATGCAGTCCTGCTTGTACCGGCCATCCACTTCATCCAGGCCATCGAGCAACAGCACCAGATCATTGTTCTCGATCCACTGGCGGCCGAGGTCACGGGGCACGCCGTACTGGATGAGATTGAGTTCGTACACCACCCACTCGGCGATGGAAACCCGCTTGTCCGCCCACGAGGACAGATTGAGTATGACCGGGACGGGCGCATCAGGATCATGCTCGGCCTCAGCGATCAAGGCCCGGGCCAGTTGCAGGAGGGCGTTCGTTTTCCCCGATCCGGGCTGCCCGAGAATTAACAACGATTGGTTCGCCTCCTCAAAAATGTCGACGATTTCCATCTCTGGTGAGATGCTCTGAGTTTCCTCCTCCTTCTGAAAACCGATCTGATCCTCAGCGACTGAGTGAAAAGCGACGGCGTCAGGCATCCAACGCTTGTGAAGCTTGATCAACCCGCCCGCCTGATCGAAAACAGCTTGCACGGCTTCATGTTGCTCCAGCACGCCCTCGATCCAATCCGACTGCACCCGTTCGCGCAGGGTCTGCTTGTTGCGGCGATTCTGCAAAACCGCCTGATCTTGCGAGCGCACGATGAGATTCCCGACCAGTTTTTCCACCGCCACACCCACCGCCCTTCCTCCTTTCTCAACCCGACCAACCTTCATATCGACATGAAGATCTTGCCCGCCGTCCGCTGGCGGCGTCTGCTCATCTGGCTTTGTGACAGCGCCTACCTCAACCACTGAATCCTCTTGACGCGACAATGGCCGCCCGCACTCGGGACAGGTGAGTACGTTCTCGGGAATAGGGCCGTGACCACAATGCGGACAGTTCATCGCTAAGTTTTCATTTGGAAGCGTCAGCCAGACTGGAAAAGGTCGCCACATCACCTCATCGCGCGAACGAGCCACGGCGATGGGCATGAGCGGCTATTGATCATTGTATTGCAGGGACTATGGTTTGTCAATGGGTTTTCCGGGTTCGTACAATCCTTTGGTATCATGGCATGAACCATGGCTGATCAAGCTCACGCGTCGATAAGGAAAAAAACGCCAGATGAAACCTAAACTTACTTTGCTCTTGCTCATGTTTCTCCTCATTGTGGCGGCTTGCGTCCCGCCGCCGCCAGGCGCGCCGGTAGCCCCCGATGCAACAGCGGAACCCTCGCGGGCTGCCGCAGAAGTCGCGACGCCACCAAGCAAAGCCGCGGAAGCGACGATCGTCCGCTTGACTGTCTTATACACCAACGACGAGCATGGCTGGATGCTGGGGCAAGAGGAGGGGCGGGGGGCAGCCAACTTGGTCGGATTATGGCAAGAGAAATTCGGCTACGGTGACGAGGGCAATTTCCTGGTGCTCAGCGGCGGCGACAACTGGACCGGGCCCGCCGTTTCCACCTGGTTCCAGGGCGAGAGTATGGTCGAAGTGATGAATACGATGGGCTACGACGCCTCGGTGATCGGCAATCACGAGTTCGACTTCGGCCTGGAGACGCTCCAGCAGCGCCTCGGCGAAGCCGATTTTACCTATCTCAGCGCCAATATCCGTTACAAGGACAGCGGCGCAGTCCCCACCGATCTGGGCATCCAGCCCTACGCGCTGGTCGATGTGGGCGGTCTCAAAGTGGGGCTGATCGGCCTGACCACCACGAACACCGCCTTCACCACCAATCCCGCTAACATCACTGAGTTCGACTTCATCGGCTACACCGAGGCCTTGCGCGAGTTTGTTCCCGAGCTGCAAGCGGCGGGAGCCGATCTGATTTTTGTTCCCGGCCATCTCTGTACACCCGAAATCGTCGAAGTGACGGCGGTGGCGGAGGAACTGGGCATCGATTTCGTGGGCGGCGGGCACTGCAACGAGCTGGTGGCGGACGAACGCAATGGCGCAGTCACTCTGGTCGGGGGCGCACACATGGCCACGTACGCCTGGGCGACGTTCACCTACGACACCGCTACGGACGAAGTGCTCGCTGTCGAATATGGCGTCGAGCAGAATCAGGGTGGGGCCGAAGACCCGGCGGTGGCGGCAGTGGTGGCAAAATGGCAGGCCGAGACCGACGCCACGTTGAGCGAAGTGATCGGTTATTTGGAAAAGGAACTTCCCCGCCGCAGCCAGGCTATCGAAGACCTGATTACTGAATCCTGGCTGTGGGGCTATCCCCAGGCCGACATCGCCCTCACCAACCGCGGCGGCATCCGCGCTGGCATCCCCGCCGGCGATGTGACCCTGGCCGAGATCATCGGCGTGCTGCCCTTCAACAACGTGCTCATCGAGGTGCATCTCACCGGAAAGCAGCTAGAGCAGGCGCTGGTCGGGCATCTCGACAGGACGGCGGTGGGCGGCATGCACCGGGCGGGCTTTCACTGGGCGCTGGACGCCACGGGCGAGCGGTTGGACAAGGATACCGTGTACAGCGTCCTGGTCAACGACTTCATGTACGCCGGCGGCGATGACTACACCCTGTTCGCCCGTTATGACCCGAACGCCTACGACACCGGCATCGACTGGCGTCAACCCGTCATCGATTGGATTCTCGACCAGGATTCCAGTCCCGCCCAGCCGCTGGATGAAGCGATTGCGGGATTGGGGGATTGAAGACCTGTCAGGTGTCGGCGCACCGTCATTCCTTCGCTATATCTGCTTGAGCAGTTTTGACGATTGCCGGATCGAAGCAAAGCTTGACGTGTAGGTACGAGTCCTTTAGGATGTAAATACCCCGCATAAATTGCCATTTGATGTCTGTTCGAAAATATTACAAGGGAGTCTCAAAAAATTATGCCACTTTTTGAAATTCACAAAGACAATATGAACTCTGTCGAATACACAAATTTCAAAACTGAAAAACAATTGCAAAGGCTGGTTGAAAAAAACCTTGATACGATATTTAGTTGTCGTTTTGTCGCATCAGAATTTTCAACAGGCACACAACATGGTGGCCGAATCGATACACTTGCCCTATCTGAGGACAACAACCCTGTCATCATTGAGTATAAAAAAGTTGAATCCTCAGAATTGATCAACCAAAGTCTTTTTTATCTCTCATGGATAGATGACCATCGAGGCGACTTCGAGATCGCAGTTCAAAAACAACTTGGTCATGGCATTGAAATTGACTGGTCAGATGTCCGGGTAATTTGCATTGCGCCGGGCTACAGAAAATACGACCTTCATGCAGTCAAAGTTATGGGGGCCAATATTGAACTTTGGCGTTACCGG
>DUEF01000305.1 GCA_011176555.1 Caldilineae bacterium | reverse complement strand
TCCTGGTTTACCGGTTTCCTGGTTTACCGGTCTTCTGGTTTACCGGTCTTCTGGTTTCCTGGTCTCCCGGGCCACTACACATGCCCGTAATAATCGCGATGAACCGCCACCGAATAAGCGTAATCGAGCAACGTGCCCCAACTGAAAATGGGGATGTCGATCTGGCGCTGGATGGCGCGGGCAAAGGGCTGCATGCCGGTGCATTCTAACATCATCGCGCCCATGTTGGGAGTTTTGCGATAGAAATCGACGCAGGCGGCCACGAAATCCGCTTCCGCTTTGTCGTAGTTGGCCTGCGGCGGGTCCGGGCGGGTGTTGGCGTTCCAGAGTTTCGCGAATTCGGGACATTCGTAGTCATCTTCAGCGCCGGCCAGCACGTAATTGCTGTCTGGCTGGATGCCGACCGCTTGCAGATGGGCGTCGGTCATGAATTGCTTTTGAGCGACCATGATCCCGACCACTTTTTGGGGCCCGATCAGTTGCTGGGCGAGGGGCACTTGCAACAAGCTGGACATGAACACCGGCACATCGACCGTGCCTGCAATCGCCTGCTGGAAATAGGCGAAATAACCGCACTCGGCGGCGATGGCCCGCACGCCCATGCGCTCCAGTTTCTTGGCCGCGCGCTGGATCGGCTCCAGGCAGGGCGATTTGTCCTCAGCCCAGACCAGGGCCGGAATGTCCACGCCCTCGACGATTTCGTACTGGATGGGAAAGGGGTAGGCGCTGGCATTGCGCACATCGCCGGGAAAGCCGGGATAGACTTCATCCAGGATCATAATGCCCAGGCCCATGCCGTAGCAGCGATGATTTTTACGCGCCCGGATGGTGCGAATGCCGTAGTCGCGGGATTGGTGCATGGGTTACTCCTTAACTGCTGGTATTGGATATTGGGGAATCGGCGATTAATACCCAATATCCAGTATCACAAATGCGCAGTCACATAATCCTGCAACTGCCGAACGATCACCTCATCCAACGCGGGATCCTCATGCTCGGCCAACAGGGCCTGCCAGCGGCGCTGGGCCCGAACATCAGCGCGCTCCCGGCCGCTGTTCATCCAGGCGTGCAGGCCGCCCCGGTCACCGACATCCGGCAGCCAGAATTCGGTGCGGCAGCGCTCGAAGGTGTGATCCTCGGTGAGGTAGTTGCCGCCCGGCCCGACGCTGGCGATGACATCGTAGGCGAGCGTTTCCGCATCGACGATAACTTGGCGCTGGGTGCGCCGCACCATGCCGCACATCTCATCGTCCAGGATGAATTTTTCGTAGGAAAAGGCCAGATATGAACTGAGGATGCCGGCCGCGTGCAACACGAAATCGACGCCGCTACTGACCGTTGTGCACAGGCTGAGCATCGATTCGTAGCCGGCCTGGGCGTCAGGGGCGTTGGCGTCGGTCAGAGCGCCGCCGCCGCGCGCAGGTAGGCCGTAGTGGCGGGCCAACTGCACCTGAGCGGCGATCTTCTGCCTTACCTCCGGGCCGCCGATGGACATGTTGCCGGTCTGCATGTCCATATGGCTGGAAGCGCCGCCATAGACGACCGGGACGCCGGGGCCGACCAGTTGCGCCAGGACGAGCCCGGCCAGGGCCTCGGCATTCGACAGGGCGAGCACGCCGGCCAGGGTGATGGGACCGGTCGAGCCAGCCATGACGCCCGGGGCGATGATCAGCGCTTGCCGCCAGCGGGCGTATTCGATGATGGCCTCGATCATGTCCGGAGCGTAGCTCAGGGGGCTGAGGCTGTTGACCAGACCGATAGTCATCGCCCGACCGTCCTTCTTTTCCCCGCACAGGATCCTGGTCATCTCCATCGTGTGCCGCGCGCCCAGCGTCCCTTCGGTGCTGCCCATGAACGGCTTGTCGGAATGCAGCATGTTGGCAAGCAGCATGTGCAGGTGTGCGCTCTCCGCGGGCACGTCGTCTGGCTCCACGATCATGTGGCCGCTCACATCCATGTTGGGCAGGGCCTGCGCCAATTTGGCCAGATTGTGATAATCCGCCATCGTGGCGGCTCGGGCGCCCGTTTCCATGTCCACGATCAGGGGCGCGCCATAGCCCGGCGCAAAGACCGATTCGCCATCGCCGATGGTGACGCTGCGGCTGGGGTTGCGAGCATGGAGGATGAACTGCTCAGGTGCGGTCGCCAGGGCGTCCATCACCTGTTTCTCGCTGAAAAAGACCTTCTCGCCGTCGGTTCTGACGCCGCGCTCCCTGAAAATATCGAGCGCTTCATCGTTTGGGAAGAGAACGCCAACCTCGTCCAGCAATTTCAGGCTGGTTTGGTGGATGAGGTCGATGTCGGTGTCTGTGAGGATTCTGTTTTGATTGGGTGACATTGGAAGTATCACTTTCCGTGTGTCATTGCGAGCCGGTTTTTGGCGAAGCAATCCCCAACCTGCATGATCGGGGATTGCTTCGTCGCAAAAAAACGCTCCTCGCAATGACACACGAGGGATTTTCAGGGTTGCGTTAGCGCCTAAAGCGAATTCAAGAACTGATCGATCTCCGCCAGCTTGGCCGCGGGCAGAGGCGCGGGGTTGTGGGTGGCGAGTATGTCTTTGACCACGTCCGTGAGCATGTCGGGGAGGCTGCGGGCATGCTCCTGGCCGCGCTCCCAGTAGGATGGCGGCATCCACAGGGCCGTGCGGAAGCGCTCGAAGGTGTGGTCGTGTGATGGGAAGTTATCGAGACCGCCTCGTTCGCGGGAGACGTCGTCGATGGCCGAGCCAGCCAGGGCGTCAGAAGACAAATCCAACGGTCGGAAGAGCATCCGCGCTCGCCCCACCAGCATCTGGGTCAACACCAACATGCGGGGGTCGTACAGATAGCCTCGTTTGAGATAAGCCATGTCGTGCACGAGCGTCGATCCGGATTGCAGCGCCAAGAGAATGCTCTCGTAGGCTTCCGCACCCGCCTGGAAATTTGGCTCTTCGGCGTCGCTGGCTCCGGCCGTGCCCCAACTGGGCAACCCGTAATACGCGCCCAATCCGGCATACATGGCCACAGTTCTGGCCCATTCCGGCGAGCCGTAGCAAACGCCAGAGGTGAGCATGTCCATCGACGAAGAATTGGCGCCACTGACAAGACGAGCGCGCTCGTTCTTCAGGGTGGCGATGGTCAGACCGGCCAGAAATTCGGCGTTGGCCTGATTGACCGCGCCCTCGATGGTGACGGGCGCAGTGGCCCCGCAATTGGCGCCGGCCGCGAACAGGGCAGGATATTCGTTTTCCGCCATGAACAGCAGCTTGGACATGCCATCCTCATCCAGGTGCAAGGGCGAAATCGGTTCGACGTAGGCCACCAGGGTGGGCTTGGCCCGCAGTTCTTCTTTGCCCCCGGCCACGATCTCGGCCACGCGGTAGGTCTGCACCATGTCCTCGAACGAGGCGGCAGTGACCACGGCCGGCCGGGAGGTGTGCCGGACCATCTCGGCGTAGACGTTGGCGTACACGTGATCGATCTGCGGCAGAGCCATCGTCATCACGAAATCGAAGCCGACGGCGTCCGCCACCGTGATATTCGTGGCGACATCCTCGAGGATGGCCGGGCGCAGTGCACCGGTCTCGATATCCCTGATCTCCAGGGCGTCAGAACCGGGCCCGAAGAAAGTCTGGCCGGCCTCCAGCAAGATGGCTGGCTCGCCCTCACGGGTGAACAGTTGTATCTGCCCGGATGAGGCTCTGGCTTTCTCCAGGGCTTCGTCAATCATTCGGCCAGGGAGCAGAATCCGACCTTCATTGTCACGCCCCGCGCCGGCGTCCAACAGCAGCGCCGCGGCCTCGTCGTGTTCGACCTTGACTCCGGTCTTTTCCAGCACGGCCAGCGAAGCTGAGTGGAACTTGGCGGCTTCTTTTGGGGACAAAATGGGTGTCAGCATTGGTAATCCTCTGGAGTATGGAGTAAGAAGTATGGAGTAACGCACGCCCTCATACTTCTTACTCCTCTACTCCTTACTCCTGTCTTTACACAAACATCGCCACGTCGAGTTCTTCGCCTTTGTGACGTTCGTCGGCCAACTCGCAGATGCGCAGCAGTTCTTTGTACATGGCGTCGTCCAGTAGCGGTTCGGTCTCGGTTTCCAGGATTTCGATCACCCGCTCACGGACGCGGTCACCGTAGCTCTTGCTGCCGTCGGCGGTCCAGTCCTCCCAATTCTTGCGATTGATGAGTTGGGGCTGCCAGATGTCGGTGCGGAAACGGTCGAAGGTGTGGTCGTGATCCAGGAAATGGCCGCCCGGCCCGACTTCGGCCATCACGTCCAGGGCCAAATCGTCATCGGTGACGGGGATGCCGCGCATGATGCGCTTGACCATGTCGATGATCTCGTTCGAGGCGACCATCATCTCCATCGAGCTGGTGAGACCCTGTTCGAGATAGCCGACATCGTGGATCATGTTGCCGCCGGTTAGTGCGGCGGTAGAGATATTGATGGTGGCTTCCATGGCCGCTTGCTCGTCGAAGATCTTGCTGTCGGAACAACCGGCGGTTTCGTACATGGGCACTTCCAGCCACTTGGTGATCTGCGTGTAGGCGGCGCTGAGCAGGGCCATTTCGGGCGAGCCGTAGCTGTACACGGTGGTGAGCATGTCCATGTTCGACATGAGACCACCGATGATCAGAGGTGCGCCGGGCCTGCGCAACTGGCTGAGCACGATGCC
>DUEF01000304.1 GCA_011176555.1 Caldilineae bacterium | reverse complement strand
TGTTTGTGGGCGTGCTTTCACCTTCCACACCATGCCAGAAGCCGGAGCCGATAGCCACATCACCCGCCTGGGCCAGACCGATCACCGGTTGCCCCACCGTGTCGCTGATCTCGATCGGGCCGCTGGCTCCTCTCCCCCCGCCGCCGGAGATGACATCCCAACCGATGGCGGGAGAAGAGAGGGCCAAGGCGACGCCGCCGAGCAAAAGCACCCCAACCAGCGATAAGAAGAAGATAATTCGCTTGTTCATGATAGTCTCGCTCTTTTCGTCAGGGTTGGGTGATCTCGTACTCGATAATCGCACCGCGCAGTGCGATAGTGTCGTAAAAATCCTGAATCCACGCGCCCAGGTAGTAGATGTACCGTGAGTTGTCCACCGTGGCATGGCTGAATGTGATGGTGGTGAAACTTTGACAGGCGCCAGAAGGGATCTCTGAGACTGGAACGAGTGCCATTTCGGTAGGGCTGTCCCCGAAACCTGCGTTGATATCCATGCGCAACAAGCGAAACTCGAAGTCATCAGCAGTGACCCCAGGACGCAGTGCGCACACCCGGACCACCAGAGATTTAAGTTGGGCGTTGTGCGGTAGCGATACCGGAGCAAAAAACGGTCGTAACTCTAGATTGCTATCCTTTGGCACCAATTCATAGCCGTCATTTTGGAAGGCAATGGTGTTGTCGTTAGGTTGAAACGCTGCGGCAGCAACCGAGACATAACCGGTCTTAGCCTTCCAGGTCAAGTCGCCGTTGATATGGGCATTACCTTCGGAATAAACGCCATAGCCAGCGGGACTATCGCTGCGTCCGTACACGCCATAAGTGACGCCGCTGCCGGCTGTCGCCACGCCGTGCACGCCGCTCGAGCCATTTTTCGTGCTGGCCGTCTCGCCGTGTACGCCATGACTAAGGCCGGAAGGATCTGTGCCCACGCCGTAGATGCCATAGTAGCCGCCCTCGCCCAGCACGCCTTTGCCAGAGAGCGAGCTGGCCTCGCCATAGACGCCAACTGAAACGCCGCTGGCAGCCGTGGCGATGCCTACAGTGCCTGTGATGGTGGCGATGCCATAGACGCCAGCGCCTTCCATGGAACCTGTCTCGCCCACCACGCCATAGGTGACGCCGCTGCCGTTGCCCCATCCGTGCACGCCTGATTTCTCGCCTTTGCCGAAGACGCCCGTACCGCCGCCAACATTCTTGCCATAGACGCCGTAACCCTGGCTGCTGCTGGTTTGCCCGCTGACGCCATGCACCTTCCCCGTTGCGCTGCTGGCGCTGCCCGCCACCCCGGCCATGTTGTTTTGGCTGCTGGCCGTGTAGCCCAACACCGCGATGCCGGTATCGGTATCACCCCACAGGCCGACCGCGATGGACGGACGATCCCCCGATGGGGCATGGCCTACGCCGCGCACACCGATGCCTTGCTGGCTGTCACTCTTGCCGACGACGCCATAGGTGAGGCCGCTTGATGCCTGAGCATGGCCGAGAACGCCAGTCGCAGCTGTGTGGTCGCTCGTATTTTGTCCGAAAACGCCGACCGTCTGACCCGGCCCTCCGACCTGTCCCCACACGCCCATGGCACCGTCGCTTCCGCTTTCATTTGCGCCCCAAACGCCGACGGTCTCGCCGCTGTTGGCATCCGCTTTGCCCCGGATGGCCGTGGCGTACTGGCTGCTGCTGCCCGTACTTACGTCCAGGCCCCAGCTATCGCTGCTGTTCAGCTCCAGCCCTGTGCCACTACCACTCCACGTTTCGCCCCAGTGGTTATGAGCGACCGGAGCGAAGTCATTGGCCCTGAAGCCGCCCAGCGTGTCAGCCTCATCGGCCAGGAAAGCGTAAGGCGTGGTGGCGAATGTGCGGTCGGGCAGTTGAGTGAAGGGACCACCAGGATTGGAGCTGAACCACACGCGTAGCGTGGAGAAGGGATCGTAGAAAACGGGAGCCTCCAGAAACGGCATGCCCAGCGCGGGGTCACCGAGGAGGACGTTAAACAGGCCGTTGACGACGGGCAACTCTATGGCGCTGAAAGGTTCATCCTGCGTGGCGCTCTGAGCGGCGACCGGCATGTCATTGCTCCAAACCACGGCGCCGGCGCTGTCCACGACCGCGAATTTGAAGTAGCCGGCGCCGTCGTAGGGCTGGCCGTCGACGGTGATCCGGCCCTGATAGCTGACCAACGGCGGAGCGAAGAATGCCGTGCTGGCGGGGTCAGCGCCGCTCTGGGCGAAAACGATGGCGGTGCTCATGGCCAGCAGCAATGCCAGGCTCAGAGCCAGAAATAGTATGCGTGAGATGCGATTTTTCATGGTTTTTCCTCCTTGCATGCGGTCACTCTTGACGAGTCAGGGGCAGGAACATCTTGTAAACTCTGCCAACCGTTCCGCTGTATTCATCCGCACCGATATCGTAGCCTGAACCGTATGGGCGGGCGTCGCCATCGATGTCCGTCGTCACGCCAGCGTTCACGCCTTTGTCGATAGCGGCTGAACCGGCTGTGAGATGATAGCCGTCGAGGGCGAATTTGGGATCGCCTGTGTGGTCGTTGTTGTGGATGACGTTGCCGCTCCAATTGGTGTTGTTAGCGTGCCACAGGGTTGAATTCAGGGTGGCCGTGCTGGAGGTTGCCACACTGATTCCCTGGTCGTGATCGAAAAAAATGGTGTTGGTCATGGCGACCGTATTTGCAGGCCAGAAATGGTGACGGTAGCAGGCCCGACAAGGTACAGCACCCGCCCTTTGCCCGTGGCATCGAGGATGGTGGGGTGAGCGACCGGGTCGGGGGTAGTCCAATTGGCCGTGGTGTAGCCACCCCGGATGGTCACCGTTTTGCTGATGTACACCGTCTGGGTGACCCCGGCGCGAGCACTCACGCCCGCGTACGCACCTTGCGCAACCTTGATCTCGTCACCAGGATCGGCGGCATCGACCGCGGCTTGCACGTTGGCGTAGCAGGACGCGGCCGCACCGCAATGGCCGCCGGGCGCGACATAGCGAGTTGTGGCCGTGGGCAGGGCGCTGGTTGGCTGGTTCAGGATCAATGCCAACAGGATCATGAGCAGAACTGCCAACAGCAAGGTCGTGGTCGAATGTAGTAAGCGTTTCATCTTGTGTCATCTTGGTTCGTGCTAGAATTTGGGTGGGATGGATGCAGTGGCCGGAGTTCAGGGTTGAGTGCCGGGAACCAGGGAGAAATTGAAGGTGCCGACACGATTGGAGATGTCTGATTCGCCTCCAGCGCTGACGGCTGTAACCAGATAGAAGGCGTTCTTGTTGGCATCCCCAAAAACGGTCGATTCGGGATCGGTGTAGGTGGGTGAGGTCAGGCCTGTGGCATAGGTTGCGCCGGGCGTGAAGTAGGGATCGCCGATAGCTCGATAGACGTTGTAGGTGACGCCGCTGATGGGATGGCCGTTCACATCCTCGCTCACAGCAGACCAGTCCAGTTGACATTTGCCACTCACCTTCGAGGCCTTCAGATCGGTGATGGCTTTGGGTTTGGCCGGAGCCAGACCGGTGGCCCCTGCCCAGAAGCCCTGCACAAGCTGATAACTCCCTCCCGAACTCACCAGCGGTGGCGCCTCCTGGCCTACGGTGAAGCCAAGCTGGTAGTTGCCGCCACTGGCGAACTGCTCACCACCGTTGCTCAGGGTCTGCCACTCGAGATCGTAGTCGCCGCCTGATTGGGCCAGCACACTGCCCGGAGCCAGAAAAATGGAGGGGATGGACAAGAGCAACAGGGTGAGAACCAAAAGTAAGATAAGCTTTGCTTTCATGGATGTCCTCCTACTGCAATGCCGCCAGCATCTGGATGACGCCAACGCCTTGTTGCAGGCTGGCCAATGCCTTGCCGATGACCGTGCCCTGGGGCGGGTTCTCACCGGCGCGCATGGCATGGCCCGGTGTGCTGGAAGCCACCAACAGGTCGCCCGGCTGGATGGGACCATTCTCGGCGCTGACTTTGACGGGGACGACACCGACCAATGCCAATAATGGCCGGGAATCTCTCCACTGATCGCCGCCGGCATCGAAATTGTTTCCCATGGTCACGCCCGGATTGGTGGAGATGACGCCGGCTACAGCTACACTAAAGGGCGTTTGCGCCTTGCGGAACAGGCCAGGGTGTTGCAAATCAATTTCCACCACATCTCCAGGCGCCAGTGTCTCTTGGGCGTCGATGCGTTCAGCCACATCCGCTCCTATACCGGTGTTGAAGCATCCAGAAGAAAGACCGCAATTGTAAGACCCATCCGCATAAACATTTCCGCCATAATCAACTTTGAAGCGCAATGCGGTCGGTCCTCCTCCCAGACTTTCCTCTTCCCAGCCTTCGATCAGATTGCCGCTGTAGGAAGCAAACTTACCGCCTGTGCCGCCCCGGCCGTAACCATAGACGCCGATGCCCGAAGTTGATGCTGCTGTGGCGTAGACGCCGTAGGTAGTGCCGGCAGAACCTTCCTCAGAGAACGAACCGGCTGCGGCGTCATTGGATTCACTGAAATTAGTGGCCTGGATCGCTTGCGTCTTGCCGCTGGTTCCCTGGGCATAAAACCAACCGGCGCGGGCATCGTCGGTGGTGCTGTTTGTGCGGGCGAATACACCGTAAACAGCGCCACTGCCACTATCGGCGCTAAACCAACCAGCCCCCGAACCATCGGTGGTGCTGTTGTTGCTTACGTAAATCGTTCGGGTCTTGCCACTGGTGGGGGTGGAGATAAAACGGCCTGCTTCGGCGTCTTCTGAGCTGCTATTGTTTTCGGCATACACGCCAATGGTTTTGCCACTGCCGCCAAGCGCCCTGAAATGGGCTGCTGCCGCTTCATCGGTGGTGCTGCTGTTTTCGGCGTAGACGCCAAAGGTCTTGCCGCTGGTGGCGCTGGCGACAAACTTGCCGCCGCTGGCCCAATCAGTCGAGCTATTGTTTTCGCCTCTCACGCCGAAGGTCTTGCCCGTCGTAGCTACGACCTTGAAATAGCCGCCAGCGGCGTCTTCGGTTGAGCTACTGGTCTGGCCCCACACGCCATAAGTCCTGCCCGATGAGGCCGTGGCCGACCCCGCCACACCGGCCATGTCAGTCGTGGTGCTGCTGGTGTAGCCTAGCACGCCAATGCCACTGTCAGTATCTCCCCAGAGTCCTAGCGAAATCGAAGGGGAAACCCCCGAGGGGGCATGGCCGACGCCGCGCACGCCCCGCCCCTGTCCATCGCTGCCCGTCAGCGTCAACCCCGTGCCGTTGCCGCTCCAGCTTTCTCCCCAATGATCATGGGTTCCGCCCGTCATGGCGCCTGACTCATCTATCGAAAATACCACGGTATCAGCGTCATTCAGCACTCTGAAAAGAGTACTCTCACCACCATCTTCGTCAAGGTGTATATCGACGCCGCCATAGCTGCGTATTCGCAGCCCTGCTGCATATTCTCCCCCGGACAACTCACCGTTGGCAAGATAGACATCCGCCCTGGCTCCCCGTGCAAAAACGCCATAGCCGCCATAGCTATTGGCAACAACGGCATCAGCCGATCCAGACGCATTATTGCTCGCCCAAAAATAACCGGCCGCCGCGTCATCGTCATCGCTGTCATTTTGCGCATAAACGCCATAGGTCGCTCCACTGGACCCCGTTGCGTAGAAATAGCCCGCCTTGGCGTCATTGGTTGTTCCGCTGACTTTTGCGCTTAGGGCTCCTCCTGAGCCATTGTTCTGGATCTCAATCAGATAACCGTCATCAATTTCCACTGTGTTCACCCGGCGGCTGCGCATGGCGTAGGCGCTGGCGCGTAGAAGACTGCGGGGTTCCAGTGTCGTGTAAGTAACACCGGCATCGTTGCAGATCGCATTGTAGTCTCCGACGCCGATTTCCAGATATAGACTGTCGTACTTTTGAAAAATATCCGGGGGTAGAGCTTGCGTTTCTCCCAACACGACCGAAAAAAGTCCCGCCTTGTAGCTGCCGCTTTCAGTCGTGATGGTATGGTACTCATAGACGCTTGCAGGCCATTTTTGCGATGTGGTGCAGGCCGATTCCGAAGAACCATCGCTGCACATCCGAAAACGCATGCAACGATTGGCCCCATCCAGGGGATTGCCGCTGCTGTCCAACAACCGCCCCTGAAAGTTCATGGTTCTCGGATACGATCCCGTTTGCGCCTGGCTGATCGTGGTGGCTACGAAAATCATCAGTAAGGCCAGAACGAGTGACCGCCACCAAAACTTTGATCGAGGAAAGCTATTCTTGTTCATGAGATGTCCTCTAATTTGAGTGTGTAAAATGTGAGACTAGATGGAAAAAATGCGGCGGGGTGTTATCGAGTCATCCATCACTTCAGCCGCGTCGGTGAGTGGCTTCTATCTGTGAGCCTGCCTGTACGTTGCTCGACGAAATGAATCAGACTGAGGAGATCCTGCACGTAGACTTCTTTGCCCGAGCGCACGTGCTGGATCCATCCCCGCCAGGCGTCCTGTTCACGGCCATCTTCTTCCTCCCGCCAGATGCGGAGAACGAAGGTGTTGCGTTTCTCAGCGTTTGGGGTCATCGAAAAGTCTCTTGTCGGGGCATGGTGGTAGCGTACATCTTTTGGGCGGGAACGTGATGGAAATGGTCAATCCTCTCCCGTCTCCTCCATGCCGAAGTGCAAGACCTCGGCGGTCTCGTTCCAACTGACATTGTCGTTGCCGGCCATTTGTTCAACCGCAAACGTTACAAGTGGGAACAAGGCCGGGTCATCGACATCGATACGCCCCACTTGGGTGTTCCCCTGGTAAAGATTGACGTAAATGGTGGGTATGCTGAATCGAACGTTGACCTGGTAGCCGCTGATTTTCGTGGTCATTCTTTGCCTCCTTTGCTGCAGTGATATAAGGATGTACGCTACCGTCACTGCCAGTGTATCACGCTCCTATCTCTTCACTATCTCACAAAAATGACCCCAAGGTTACTTTGGGGACATTTATAACAGTCAACAATCAACGGCCGACGAAAAACCCTCCCACCTTCCCACGCTCTCATCCTCCCGCCCTCCCACCGGACGCCCCTACCCCCTGCTTCCGCGGGTGCGCGCATAATGCCCGGCCGCGCGCAAAGCCGCCAGGTCTCGCTTGATGGTTTTGGGGCTGACATCCAGGGCTTGGGCCAGATCGGTCACGCGGGGGGCGGCATTTTGCTCCTCGGCTTCTTGTAACAGGCGCAAAAGGCGATGACGGCGGCGTGCGGCCTTGCCAGGAATGATTTCATCTTCGACAGTGGCGACGTTCCAGACCACTTCCACCCACTCCTCATCGCGCAAAGGCCGGCCGGTGGGGGCCAGCGCCAACGGTAGACGGACAGAAAGCTGGTCGGGTCGGGCAAAGCCGGCATCGTCTCTGTCCAGCATGGCCAGATCCCAGGCCATGCCCAAATCCACAAAAAGCGCTCTCGCTCTCTCCACCATCTCTTTCCCCCGTCGTCGTTGCTCGCCCCTGCCATCGGCGAGCAAGTAACGGCCATACGCAGCCAACGTTCGGGCCAGGTTGGCACGAAAACCCCTCCCCTGATTCCAACGTAGGCTTTCTTCGAAATGATGTGCGGGCGTCTCTTCTGCTGTGTCCATGTCTTCATGCGCCAGCACCCGGCCCATCATTCGGTGGACTTCACCCAGATAATACGGCGACTGCAACGCCCGGGCGATTTCCAGCGCCTGCCTGGCCTGCACGTACGCCTCCTCCACCTGCCCCAATGACAACCAAAACTCGGCCAGGTATTCGTGAGATTTGCTGCGATACCAGATCTCTCCGCCGTCCCCGAAACGGTGAAGCGATTCTTGCAGGAACTGAAGGGCGGCCGGCGCGTCTCCTTTCCTGGCGTAAGCTCGCCCCATGTCGGCCAACGCCTCAGCCACCAACGGCTTGTCACCGATCTCGCGAGCAATGGCGAGTGCGCGTTCCAAGTAGCCGATTGCCTCATTCAGCAAACCTTGTTCCAGGAACACACATCCCAGGTTTTGCAGGGCCGCGTCTTTACCATAAGGATCACCGGCGGCGACCGCCACCGCATAGGCCTCTTCTGCAGCTTCTTGGGAACGCGCGAAATCCCCTTTGAAAAAGTACAGCCCCGACAGGTTGCTCAGCGAATAAGCCAAACCCACTTTTTCATCCAGACGACGGCGTAGGGCCAGGCCACGCAACATGACCGTTTCCGCCTCGACCAGTTGGCCTATGTAGATATAGCCGTATCCCATACGATTCAGACCGTCGGCCAACCTCACCTGGTCATCCACAGCTTCCAGGGCCTCGGCCGCCCGCCGATAAAAGTCAATGGATTCAGAAGCTCGCCCCATATTCCGCAAGGCATTGGCAGAATTCAATAAGGCCCGCGCCATAAGCGCTTCCGAGGTGGCGAGGCTGGCCATGTCAAAAGCTTGCGTGGAAACTTCCAGGGCCGAGTCATAGTCACCACGCTGAAAATGCAGGTAACTGAGACTGTTGCTAGCTGTGGCTTGCGCCTGCAAGTTTTGTCTCTGCCCGGCCAACTGGATCACAGCCCGAAAATCCTGCTCAGCCAGATCGAATCGACCTGTCTCCTGGAAGGTTTCGCCACGGCTTTGCAGTAGGGCGAGATCTTCCTGGTTCGACTCCTCTATGAGTTGGAACCAGGCATCCAGGGCGCGGGTGTAGAATTTGATTGCCTTGTCTCCTGCATAAATCGCTCTGGCACGGTGTCCGGCCTGCTGGTTGTAGTTAAGCGCCTGTTTCCAGAGTTCGCCCTGCGTGGCATGATAGGCCAATGTTTCGATTCGAGCGGGCCGCTCATCCACCGGGAGCGAGACTACTGCCGCGTGTCTCTGCCGTTTTTCGGCCTCGTCCATCTCCATAATCACGACCTGGCGCACCAAGTTGTGGCTGAAGTGTAAGGCGTCCGCTTCTTCTTCCAGGAAGCGTTGCGAGCTCAGCGCCCGGATCGACTTGATACAGGTCGGGCGATCCTGTTCGACCAGGCGCGACACAAGCGAGAAGTCGAAACGATCGCCCAGAATGGCGGCGGCGTTCAGTGTAGCTCGTTCGGCGCTGTTCAATCTTGCCAGGCGCCTGGCGATGACTTGACGGACGCCCGGCGGCGTGGGGAGTTCGGCGTAGTCGCTGGTTGTTGCGTCCCACGGCGTATTCCATGCCCCCGATTCATCTTGGTACAGAATCCCCTCGGTGTATAAAGAACGCAGCGTTTCCAGGGCAAACAGAGGGTTGCCCCCGGTTTCCTGATGAAGATGGCGGGTGAAACGCGGCGCGGGCTGCTGCAATCCCAACCCCAGCCGCACCAGATCTTGCGTTTCTCCGGCTGTCAAACGCTTAAGCTCAAAACGTCCATAGCGGCTCAATCCATGCAGTTGTTGCAAAATGCGCCATAACGTTGGTCTTTCTTGAGTTTCGTTGCCTCGAAAGCTGACAATGATAAAAACATGGCTTCTGCTCAGGCGTTGCGCCAAATGGAGGAGAGCCGCCAAATCAGCGTCTGTCGCCCAGTGCACGTCCTCGAGAATCAATAAGTGCGGATTGATTTCCCCCAAAGACAGCACCACCTGTGTAATCGCTTCATGCACTCGCTTGCGTTGCTGTTCGGGCTTGAGGGGGATGGTGGGAGGAAGATCGGGCCACAGGTCCGGCAAGTTTGGTAGAACCACATCCAACGCACCCAGCCGGGCCCTGTCGAGCAGGGGCGTCAGTTGTTGCGTTCGCAGCGGCGTCAGCCCCGCCTGCAAAATCTGTCCAAACATATCGTAAGGGGGCACGCTGGATCGATCTTGCCCCCATCCCCACAGCACCTGCCCCCCCCGCC
>DUEF01000303.1 GCA_011176555.1 Caldilineae bacterium | reverse complement strand
GCGCGAGACCTGCTCTGGTCTCCCACCAAACCCGACGCCCGCCCCTACCTCCTGGTGCTGCTGCTCCTGCAAACTGGCCTGAAAAAGGGCGAGACCGTCAACCTCACCCTGAACGATATCGACATCTCCAACCCACGCGAGCCGGTTCTCTTCATCCGCTACGCCAATCCTCGCTACGCGCACAAAGAACGCAAACTCTTCCTGGGGCCGGCCTTCACCCCGGTCTACAAACAATACCTGCGCACTTACAAACCCGAAAACAAGATATTCGACTGCACGGCGCGCAATCTGGAATATGTCTTGAACGACACCGCGCAACTGGCGAATATCGACGGCGGCGTCTCCTTCGAAACAATGCGCTGGACTTCGGCCGTGCGGTCGTACCGTTTCGGCACCCCACCCGAGGCGCTCCGCAAAAAATTAGGACTCAGCCCTATCACCTGGCGCGAGACCCTGGAAAAAATCAAAAAACTGGCAAGTCCGGGGCTGTGACCGGCCAGCCAGCGCTACTGCAATCCCTGTGCGCCCAAAGGCAAAAACAAGAGATGGGAAGCCTGGTAGGCTTCGTTGTTGGCCAGATAATCGCCGCCCCAGCCACCGACGACGTACAGGTTGGGGCCAATAACCACCGCCACAGCGTGACGCCACGGCCCTGTACGGGGCGAATCGATCGTAGACCAGGTGCGGGTTAAAGTGTCGAAACGCTCGTGCAAAGGGGGCTGTTCCCCCTGGCCGCCACCAATAGCGTAAATGGAAACCCCCTCGGCCGCGGCAGCCACGCCAGAACGAGATTCGGGCAAAGAAGGCGCAGGGGTCCAAGCATCATCGGCGGGATCATAAACCCATACCTCCGACCGCTGTTTGACGCCGTCGTGCCCGCCCAAAGCGTAGATCTGGCCCAGAAAAGAAACGCCGCCCAGGAAGGCGCGTGGCTCGGGCAACCTTCTGCCTTCCTCCCAACGATCCTGCTCTGGATTGAAGATGAAGAGGGTGTCCGTCACATCGCCGCCATCCCACCCGCCCAAGGCATACAAACGACCATCCAGCGCCACCAACGCCAGTCCGCAACGCGCCTCAGGCAGAGGTGCGACAGAAGACCACATTTGCGCTCCGGGATTGTAGCGATCGACGTTTGTGATAGCGCTCTCCCCAGCGCAACCGCCGGCCGCATACAATTTCCCATCCACAGCCGCAGCGCCCACGCCGCGCGCCGCAACCGGTCGCTCGGGCAAACGCTGCCACACATCCAAGTTGGGATCGTACATCTCCAAAGCGGCGGTGTCGCCAGTGGCGATTTCTCCCACCACATAAAGCCGGCCATCGATCTGAGCCCCACCAGCGCGACTGCGCGCCGTAGGCATGGCCGCGCGTTGCGACCAGCGCGGCGCATCTTGCCGCGGCGTCACCACACCGACGGCAGAGCCCGAATCGGTCGTGAAAGCGGGCGCGCCAGCCACCTTCACAGATATGCTGCGATAGGGCCAAAAAACGAAAAGCGATACGCCCACAAACACCGCCAACAAAACCAGGAGCTGCCAGGAACGCCAGCCCGATTCGAGCGGAGGCCAGCTCAGTGGCTCGGCAGACGCCTCGACTTGCGGCGCTTCGATGCCCGGCACCCGGATCCAGCCCCGGCGCAGCGCCTCCATCGTCGCCTCAGTGCGCGATTGCACCTCCATCTTCTCGAAGATATTGCGCACATGCACCTTGACCGTATTGGGGCTGATGCCCAATTGGTAGGCGATCTCATCATTGCTCAAACCTTCGGCAAGGAGGTCGAGGATCTCGGATTCACGACGGGTGAGGGGATTGGCGTCGGACATAGGGGGATTATACACGCGAAAGGGCGAGGGGGCGAAGGAACGAGGGGCGGGTTTGCCCATATTCGCACCAGGCGCGTACAATTCAGACCGTAAACCCAAACTTCAATCATGCCCCCACCTCCCACACCACCGCCCCAACGCATCCTGGCCATCAAATTGGCCGACCTGGGTGATGTGCTGAACATCACGCCGGCCTTGCGCGCCCTGCGCCAAACCTTCCCGCAAGCGCAACTCGATGCCCTACTCAACCCGCACACCGCGGTTCTGCTGGAAGATTCGCCGCTGGTGGATGAGGTGATCCGCTTCCCCAAGACCAGCTTCGAAGGGCTTAGCGCCGTACGCCCCTCGGCCTGGCTGCCGCTGCTGCGCTACATGCACCACCTGCGCAGCAGAAACTACGACACCGTCATCAATTTCCACCATCTGACGACGCCGCTGGGCCGAGCCAAACAGCGAGCCTTGATCAAGGCTACGGGCGCACGCACCACGGTCGGATTGGACAACGGGCGCGGGGCTTGGTTAACGCATCCCGTGCCAGATGGCGGATTTGGTGCGAAACCGGAAGTGGCCTACTGGCTGGCGCTGGCCGCACGACTCGGCGCGCAGTCAAACGAGACCGAGCTCCAACTATCCCTACACGAACACGACTACAGCGAAGCTGAAAAGCTACTGGCGGAGGCGAATCTCCTGCACCAGCCCTTTGCGGTGTTGCATCCTGGTTCCGGCGGATTTTCCCTGGCCCGGCGCTGGGATCCGGGCAAATTCGCCGCCCTGGCAGCCGCTTTGCTCGACCACTTTGCTCTGCCCTCCCTGCTGGTGGGAACCCCGAACGATGGCGCGGTCGCCGTCTTGCAAGCGAATGCCTCGTCGCCCACCACCGTTCCCATCGCCGATCTGAGCGGGCGCACTTCCATCAAGCAGTTGGCGGCGATTCTCGGCCGGGCAACGCTCTTCGTCGGCGCAGACAGCGGCGTCATGCACCTGGCTGCGGCTATGCGAACCCCCATTGTCGCCATCTTCGGCCCCACGAATCACAAGGCCTGGGCCCCCTGGACGCCCCACAGCCCCAGCGAGGTCGTGCGTCTCGACTTACCGTGCTCACCGTGCGCTTACGTGGGCCACAGCCTGGGCCAACGCCACGGCTGCGCCGAACGCACCTGCCTGGCCGACCTCAGCGCCCAACAGGTGTTCTCGGCAGCGGAACGAGTCCTGGGCGCGATTCATTTTCGCAGCCAAAACAGAGCGTAAAGCATAAGGTGGCGTAGAGCCAAATGGCAGCGTGGTGCGGGTGCGTATTGCGTGTTCCGTCAAGTTGGCAGCGAGAGAACGGACCACGCACCAGCTTAACGTTTGACCCGCCCGCCTAACTTACAAAATCTTTGCCATCATCTCCGCCACCGCCTTGTAAACCACCGAATCGTCATCCATTTCCACGAGTGGCCTGCCGCTAAATTCATATTCGGTGACCACACTATTCTCGGGAATCACGCCCAGCAGAGGAAAGTCCAGTTCGCGGTCGATAAACGCCTGCAAGGGCTCCGGCATGATGCCGCCGGGCAAACGATTCACGATCAGATACGTGTTCTCGATGTTGATGTTCATCTCATGGCGGAACCCGCCGATGCGCTTGGCGGCCACCAGACCGCGCTGCGAGGGATCGGTCACGACCAGCAGGTGCTGCACATCCCGCGTGGTGCGGCGGCTCAGGTGCTCCAGGCCTGCCTCATTGTCGATGACGACATAGCGGTAGTTCTGACTGATGGCGTCCACCACCTCGCGCAGGTTATGGTTGACGGCGCAGTAACATCCCGGGCCTTCTGAGCGGCCCATGGCGATAAGATCGAAACGGTCGCCTTCTGACAGGGCCGAGCGGATCTCGTAGTCGAGGTATTCACGTTTGGTGACAGCGCCAGGCAGGGTTCCCATGGCCG
>DUEF01000302.1 GCA_011176555.1 Caldilineae bacterium | reverse complement strand
CCCTTTTTCTGGGCGGCGCTCAGAAAAAGGGTGTTGCGGCGCTCAGAAAAAGGGTGTTGTGTCCACCGCCCGTTCCGTTGCTCGCAACACCCTTTTTCTGAGCGCCGCCCAGGGGATTCGCATCCTTTTGGCATTTGTGCTCATCCTCTACATCGCCAATGTTTATGGGGCGGCGTGGCAGGGCAAGTTCAGCATCCTGCTGGCGTTTCTGAACATCTTCATGGTGCTGGCCTCTTTTGGCATGCCGCGCTTGATCACTCGTGAGGTGGCGCGGGATTACGATGCCGGGAACCACTACTTCTGGTCGGCTTTGGTGGCCCAGGGCGGGACCACGCTGATGTTCATGGTGATTATGGTCGTCGTGGTCGCCCTGATGCCTTATCCCGCCGACACCAAACAGATGCTGTGGCTGGCCGTGTTGGCGTTGCCGCTTTTCAGCATCTATTCCCTGGCCGGAGCCTTGCTGCGGGCGCACGAACGAATGCAATATCTCGTTTACGCCGAGGTGCTGAGCGCGGTGACGCAACTGGTCGTGGCTGTGGTTTTATTATCGGCGGGCGCAGGTGTGCTGGCGCTGGCTGTGGTCCGCATCGCCGGCATCGGTTTGGCCGCGCTGGTGGTGCTGATCTCGGCCCTGGCTTTGCACTTTATCAGACGTCCGCGCTTCGATCTGCGGTTTTCGTGGCGCTTGCTGCGCGAGTCCTCCGATTTCTTTGGCATGGCCGCCTTCGATTCCGCTTTGCAACGCCTGGACATCCTGGTGCTCTCGGTGGTGGCGGGCGAAGTGGCCACGGGCATCTACGACGCCGCTTTCCAACTCATCAAGGTGCTGATGGTGCTGACGCTCTCGTTCACCGACGCCATCTATCCGGCGCTGTCCCGCTTGTACCTGCAGGCGCGGGAGCGCTTCGCCCTGGCCGCGGGCAAGGCCCTGCAATACGGCCTGATCCTGATCCTGCCCATTGCCGTGGGAACGACCGTTCTGGCGCCGGACATCATCACACTGCTTTATCGCCGGGCGAGCTATGCGGCTGCCGGCGATGTGCTGGCGGTGCTGGCCTGGGTGCTGCTTGCCTATTTCGTGCAGATTTTTCTCACCCGCACGTTGATAGCGGGCAACCGGCCGCGCGCCGCTTTTCACATCACCGCCATCATGGTCGGCCTGGGCGTTGTGATCCTGGCGGGGCTAACGAGTCTGTTCGGGCCAGTCGGCGCGGCCTGGGGGCTGTTGCTCGTCTACCTGATCGGCGCGCTGCTGGCCTGGCGGGCCTCTCGCAGCTTCCAACTCTCATTCGGATTTTCGTGTTTGGTGCGCCCGGCGCTGGCTGCGGCGCTGATGGGCGCGGCGCTCTATTTCCTACCCAATTTGCCGCTGGCGCTTTCGGTGGCTTTGGGCGGGGCATTTTATGCCTTGTTGGCGTTGGTCTTGCGCGTTTTCGATCAAGGCGACTTGCAGGTGTTGCGGGCTTTGCTCGGCAGGTAGCGCCCTGCAAATCCGGCATATCTTTTTAGCGACCAAAAAACGAAAAATTTCAGAATTGTGAGTAATCCCACTGTGACTGTGGGATGGTTTGACAAAGCATCAAATCTGCTCCTATAATCACAGGGCCATAAGGTTTCTCGCTGCGTTGAAAAAATCAGTGCGGCAGATCGATACGCGAGTGTTTTTGAGGAGAAGGTTTGCACTGAGGCAAGCTCAGTTTTCGATTTTTGGTATTTTTAGCGGAAAAATTGCGCTTGCTTAAGGAAAACCGCCTCATTTTTGCACAAGTTATTTGTTGGCGGTTCCTTGCGTCAATGCATCCCACATAACACGACTAAACGTATCACCAACCAATTGCAATCAGCTACAACGTTCGTTCTGAGGAGGTGATTATCGCCGACAGTGAAAAATGATCGTTCAACAAGCGAGCGCCCGCGTTCGACGATGTCGCCATCTGGATTTGCGCTTCTTCGTCAATGCGACGACTCGTATTTACCAATCACACTCTCCAGGAGGAGAACGACATGCAAAAGCATCGTTTTTGGATCCTACTCACACTGTTGGCCGTCGTCGCCCTGACGGTGGCTGCTTGTGGTGGCGCCGCCACCCCCGCCCCGGCCGAACCGGCTGCGACCGAAGCTCCTGCTCCCGAACCGGCGGCCACCGAGCCCCCAGCGCCCGAGCCCGAGCCTGAAATGATGAAGGCCATCGTCGGCACCAACGCTGAATATCCGCCCTTCGAATCGGTGGATGACGCCGGCAACATCGTCGGTTTCGACATCGATATCATGAACGCCATCGCCGAAGCCACCGGACTCGAGGTCGAATTCGTCAACACCCGCTGGGACGGCATTTTCGTCGCTCTCGCCAGCGGTGAATTCGACGCCGTGATCTCGGCGGCCACCATCACCGATGAGCGCAAAGAAACAGTCGATTTCAGCGATCCCTACTTCAATGCCGGTCAGATGCTCGCCGTGCCTGCTGGCAGCGACATCGCCAGCCCTGACGATTTGGCGGGCAAGCGCGTTGGCGTGCAGCTTGGCACCACGGGCGACATCTGGTCCAGCGAGAACACCGACGCCGAAGTCGTGCGCTACGACGAGATCACCCTGGCCTTCCAGGCGCTGGCCCAGGGCGACATCGACGCCATCATCAACGACGGCCCCACCTCCGCCGACATCATCAAGGCCAACCCCGAGATGGGCGTAACCCTGGTGGGCGAACCCTTCACCGAAGAGTTCTACGGCATCGCCGTGAACAAAGAAAAACCCGAACTGCTGGCCGCCCTGAACGAAGGTCTGGCCGCCATCAAAGCTTCGGGCCAATACGACGAAATCTACGACAAGTGGTTTGGCGTACCTGAAGTTGCTGAAGCGCCGGCGGAAGGCGAAGGCGACCTGCTGGTCGTCGAAGCGCCTTGCGCCAATAACAAGGTGCAGAAAATCGAGGCGCTGGACGAACTGACTGTTCAGGTCACCATGTGTAAACCAGACCCGGCCTTCCTGGCCAAAATCGCCTTCACCCCCTTCTTCATCCAGCCGAAAGAGTGGATTGAGGAGACCGGCGGCGGCGGTGAGTTGCTCGAACACCCGATCGGCACCGGCCCCTACATGCTGGATAGTTGGAACCGTGGCGATAGCATCGCGTTCAAGCGCTTCGACGACTACTGGGGCGAACCGGCCAAGACCGAAACCCTGATCTTCCGCTGGTCCACCGAAGGTGCGGCCCGCCTGTTGGAACTGCAATCGGGCACGGCTGACTACATCGTCAAACTCAGCCCGGATGATTACGAGACGGTTGAGAACGACCCCAACCTGCAATTCCTGCCTGTTCCCAACCCCAACATCATGTACCTGGCCATGACCAACACCTTCGAGCCCTGGGGCGACGTGAACGTGCGCAAAGCCATTGCCATGGGCATCGACCGCGAACGCGTGGTGGACTTCTTCTACCCCGAAGGCTCAGAAGCAGCTTCCCACTTCACCCCCTGCTCCATCCCCAACGGCTGCAATGGCGAAGCCTGGTATGACTTCGATCCAGACGCCGCCAACGCCCTACTCGATGAAGCTGGTTACCCCAAGGGTGATGATGGCATCCGCTTCAAGACCAGTATCTTCTACCGCGACGTCTTCCGCGTGTATCTGCCCGAACCTTCCCTGGTCGCTGTCGAACTGCAAACGCAATTGCGCGACAACCTGGGCATCGACGCCGAAGTCGTGGTCATGGAATCCGGCCAGTTCATCGCCGAATCCACCGCCGGTAACCTGGACGGCCTCTACATGCTGGGCTGGGGCGCCGACTACCTGCACGTGACCAACTTCCTCGACTTCCACTTCAGCCGC
The DNA here is from genome assembly GCA_011176555.1 of Caldilineae bacterium. Taxonomy (GTDB): domain Bacteria; phylum Chloroflexota; class Anaerolineae; order J102; family J102; genus DUEF01. The sequence continues at coordinate 2,616 of DUEF01000302.1, read as the reverse complement.
TCCAACCCGCAGTTTGGCGATCCCTTCCCGGAGATCTACGAAGTGCTCGAAGAGGCCTCCACCATTGCGGATCCAGAGACCGCCGCACCGCTCTACGAGAAGGCCAACAACGCCATTCGTGATTTGGTGCCCATGGTGCCCATGGCGCATGGCGCTCCCGCCGATGCTGCCCTTGGCGACGTGCAAAACGCCAAAGCCGCTGTTTTGGGCCCGCCCGATCTGTGGACATTCGTACCCGGAGACAGGGACCAACTCATCTACCTCAAGGCTGCCGAACCCATCAGCCTCTACTGCACGGATGAGACCGATGGCGAGTCCCTGGACGCCTGCAAGATGGTCACCGAAGGCCTGTTCAAGTACAACGCCGCTGGTGAGTCCGTCCCCACCCTGGCAACCGGTTGCGAAGCCAACGACGACGCCACGGTCTGGACTTGCCACCTGCGCGAGGGCGTGAAATTCCACGACGGTTCGACCTTGGATGCCAACGACGTGGTGCGCTCCTGGGAAGCTGGCCTCAACGCCGCTAGCCCCTACCATGTCGGCAACACGGGCGCCTTCGAGTATCCGTCCTACCTGTTCGACGCTCTAATGAACGCTGAATAGTCTGGCGTCATCTTACGCTTAGGCTATCCTCGCACGAACAATGCGGGATGGTTTGCCGCTTCTCGGACTGGCTGGCCATCCCGCATTACCTTAGCCATGATTCTAATGGCGGGAGGTGACCTGCGATACGCCATTTCCCGGAATATTTGGGGTCACCTCCAAGTTTATCTCCGACGTTCACTTTGCACCAAACCTGACAACATGGCGTCGCTCCGCCCTATCGTCAAAACGAAGAGACTAACCTATGTTCAAATACTTCTTCCGCAGGATTCTATCCTCCCTTCCCGTGTTGTTTGGCGTATTAGTGGTGACGTTTATCCTGGCCCGCTCAATTCCAGGCGATCCTTGCAAATCAATTTTGGGTGAAAAAGCAACTGTCGAGGTATGCGAGCGCTTCAACCGTGAGAAGGGGCTGGATAAACCGATCCCGGTCCAATTCGCCATCTACCTGAACGAGTTGGCACATGGCGATTTTGGTGAATCCATCCGCTTTCACCGACCCATCACGCAGATACTGGTTGAACGGCTCCCCTTGACTATCGAACTGGGATTCGCAGGCCTCTTCCTGGCGACGTTGATCGGTATTCCGTTAGGGATTCTCTCCGCCATCCGGCATAACTCGACCATCGATGTCGGCACGATGGTCGGGGCCAATGTCGGGGTGTCGATGCCTGTATTTTGGTTGGGCTTGATGCTGGCCTATATCTTCGCCCTACTCCTCAAGGACACGCCATTTTGGTTGCCGCCTTCAGGCCGGTTGTCGGCCGGCCTCGCCTCGGTGCCGTTTTATGAAGTGTATGGATGGGATTTTGGTGGAGAAACGCCGCCTAAACTCTTACAATTCATCGCGAATCATTACATCTTCAATGCTTTTATCACGTTCAACGGGGAAGTCTTTGGAGATGCGATCAAACACATGATTTTGCCCGCCGTCGCGCTTGCCACCATTCCCCTGGCTGTGATCGCTCGCATGACCCGCTCCAGTATGTTGCAGGTCACAGGAATGGATTACGTTCGCACCGCCCGAGCGAAGGGAATTTCTGAGCAAGCGGTCGTGATGAGACATGCTTTTCGCAACGCCTTACTACCGATCATAACCATCATCGGCCTACAATTAGGTGTGATTTTTAGCGGCGCTATTTTAACTGAGACGATTTTTAGTTTATCGGGAGTGGGCAGAAGCCTATTTGAAGCGATCACAGCGCGTGATTTCCCTGTTATTCAGGGATTCACTGTGGTCATTGCCATTGGCTATATCACAGTCAACCTACTTGTTGATCTGTCTTACGGTTTTCTAGACCCGCGTGTTCGGCTTGATTGAAACAAATTCGCTTAAGGAGATCTGGATTGGATAACGCAACATCACAAACACCAACGGAGCACGAACCTGTTATCGCCCAAGAATTCGTACCTAAAGGCCGTCCAGAGGGGTTGTGGCGGTTGGCTCTGCAGCGCCTGTTTCGGCAACGCTCCGGCATCGTCGGCATGATCATTATGGGCTCACTGGTGTTGCTGGCTGTCTTTGCGCCAGTAATCGCACCATACGAACCCAATGAAGTCTTAATCGGCAAAGAATCGGTGAAACGCCGCGAAAAACCCTGCATTCATCTACTCGGCTGCCCACCTGAGCAACCGCAGCACATCATGGGCATCGATGGCAATGTACGCGATGTCTTTAGTCGCATCATCTACGGTTCACGCATTTCACTGAAGGTCGGATTCTTGACCATTGGCTTCGCCGTGCTGGTTGGCACTTTTTTAGGAACAATCGCTGGTTATACGGGGGGAAGCACATCGAATATCATCATGCGGATTATGGATGTGGTGCTAGCCTTTCCCTTCTTACTCCTGGCGATCGCCATCGTCGCTGTGTTGGGGCCAGGTTTGATTAATGCTATGCTGGCAATCGCCATTGTGAGCGTTCCCGCCTATGCACGCGTCATTCGTTCAAGCGTTCTTTCCGTGAAGGAAGAAGAGTATATCACCGCCGCCCGTTCAATCGGATCGGGCCAT
>DUEF01000301.1 GCA_011176555.1 Caldilineae bacterium | reverse complement strand
TCTTCCGTCAGTTCGCCACTACCGGTGTCCTCCAGGATGTCGGCCACACGGGGGAGCCGCCAATTCGCCTGCTCATCGCCGACGATGCGCACGGCAGTGTCCGTCATGGGGGCGGTAGCTCGCGTGGTGACGGTGGGATCGGGTGGAAGCGTCGTGATCGGGCCGTTGAGGTCGGACGGAGAGACCGGCGCGGGACGACGCGGTCGTCGCTGGGCGGCCACCCAGTCCTTGAAGCGCTCCCAACGCGACGGTCGCACCCGAATCACGCCAGACCGACGGTTTCGCCAACGTTCTGGCAAGGATGCGATAAAACTACCGGTCGAGCGGGCCCCGACGTTAGCGGCGACAACAACATCTTCCCGGCTGGTCCCCAACAAAAGGAGAATGCCGATAAAAGCCAGCAGCAACAGTAACGCCATGGCAAGGCTGCGGCTCAACCCCAGGGTGGATAGAAGACTCTGGCTCAGCACCCAACCCAACCAGCCGCCATAGTCGCCCGGCTGCAGGGTCGATGGCCTGATGGCATCGGTGGGCGCGCCGAGCAGGTGTGCGGCGGCCTGCATCACCAGCCAGATGAGCAGGAACCCCAAAAGCCGCGGAAAGGTGAAGCCATGAGCGGCGCCACTCCCCTGCAAATAAAGAAAGATGCCGACCACGATGAAAACCACGGGAGTCCAATAGACGCCCACGCCCACCAAAAAGCCAAGCTGGCCGAGCCACCACCCGGTGAGCGTACCCGGTTTGGCAGTGAGCAGAGAGAGCACAGAGATCAGTCCCACTAACACCAGACCGATGCCCCACACCGCCGGATTGAGCAGGTTGTTGACGAACTGCTTCCAATCGGATTTTTTGCGTCGGGTGCTGCGGCGTTTGCCTTTGCGAGCGCTGGCTCCGCCCCGTTTACTGGCGACGGTGGTGCGCTTGCGGCTGCGGTTCTGGGTGGATGTGGAGCGCTTGGCCATGTTCGTGTTGGGGGAATGTTTGTGGCGGGCGTTCAGATGGGGAAGTTGAAGACCGGGCCAATCAGGCTAGCTCATTTGTTCGCAAAGTTATTATAGCAGTTTATCATGGCGACTACAACTCCACCACCAGCGGCAAAATCATGGGCCGCCGCCGCATGGCGCGGTAACAGAAATCGGCCAGAGCGGTATGCAAGTGCGTAGCCACATCTTGCACGCTATCGTACGTTTCCAACACATCCCAGACTACTTCCTTGGCATCATCAAGCAAATTTTCCGACTCGGCTACATAAACGAAGCCGCGGGATAGGATCTCAGGCCCCAAGATCACTTCCCCCGTCTCTTCATCCAGCCCCACCGTGACCACGAGGAAACCGTCGCGCGCCAGGTGGCGGCGGTCACGCAAAACCACCGAGCCAATATCGCCGACGCCCAGGCCATCGACCAACACCCGACCGCTGGTGACGGTTCCATCCGTAAAAATCCACTCCTTCCCGACTTCCACAACCTGACCATCCTCGATGATGAAGATGTGGTCTTCGGGAATGCCCAATGACTTGGCCAGGCGCGCATGCAGCACCAGTTGGCGGTATTCGCCATGGATGGGAATCATGTATTCCGGCTGGACGAGTTCGATCAGACGTTTCAAATCCTCGCGGCTGCCGTGGCCACTGACGTGGACATCGAAGAGTTCGTCGTAGTAGATGTCGGCGCCCAGGCGGAAAAGATTGTCGAGGGTGCGGTGAATCATCTTTTCGTTGCCCGGAATCGGGGAGGCGCTGATGATGACGGTGTCCCCTTTGCCGATACGCAGGTGCCGGTACTGACCGCGACTCATGCGCACCAGAGCGCTGGTGGGTTCTCCCTGGCTGCCCGTGCACACGATCACGACTTGCTCCGGTGGGAGGTAGTTCATCTGGTCGGGGGTCAACAAACCGTCGGGGGGCGGTGTGAGATAGCCCAATTCCGCGGCCATGCGGGTGTTATTGATCATGCTCCGTCCCGTCACGCCCACTTTGCGCCCGTGTCGCATCGCCACGTTGATGACCTGCTGCACGCGGGAGATATTGGATGCGAAAGTCGCCAGAATCACGCGCCCTGGGGCCTCGCTGATGATCTTCTCCAGAACTTGCTCCAACTCCAGTTCCGACGGCGTGAAGCCTATCACCTCGGAGTTGGTCGAATCGGAAAGAAGAAAACGGATGCCTTCATCACCCAACGCCTTCAGTTTGGCTTCGTCCGTCAAACGGCCATCGACCGGGTGAGGATCGAACTTGAAGTCGCTGACATGGAGGACGTTGCCGATGGGGCTGCGGATGACGACGCCCACGGCGTCGGGAATGGAATGGCAGAGGTGTACGAACTCGACGTTGAAAGGCCCGAATTCCAGCTTAGAATGTTCATCGATCAGACGTAAATCCACTTGATCGAGCAGTCTGCGCTCTCGTAATTTGTTCCTGACCAGGCCGAGCGTCAGACGAGTGCCGTACACCGGGACGTTGATCTGGGGAAGGATGTAGGCCAGGGCCCCGATATGGTCCTCGTGCCCGTGGGTGAGGATGAAACCCTTGACTTTATCGGCGTTTTGTACGAGGTAGGTGACGTCGGGAATGACGATATCGACGCCTGGCATGTCTTCCTCGGGAAACATGAGGCCGGCGTCGATGCACAGGATCGTATCGTCGTACTCATACACCATCAGGTTCTTCCCGAACTCGCCGAGGCCGCCGAGAGGAATGATGCGGAAGGTTTTTTCTGTTTTGGTTGAGAAGGCGGGGGTCAAATTTATCTCCTGGGATGATAGCTACGTTGGGGATGATCAAAAACCACGTGTTGCGTATTGCGTAGCGCCAAGAAGCCTGACCATACGGAACACACACCACGAAATACGTTTCAAAAGAAACTCAACTGCTCCATGTCGTCCGGTTCTTGCTCGGCCGCATCCTGAACCGCGCGTTCGCGCCTGGCTTCCTCCAGCAAAGCTGGAATCCGGGCGAAATCCTGCTTCATGGCGCTCTGCCACTGTGGATTGCGCAACGCTGCCGCTGGATGAAACATGGGCATGATGATTCGCCCTTCCTGGCGCAGCGGCTGGCCATGAATACGGGTAATACGGGCGCTGGCCGGGAAAAACTGCGCCATCGAGAAGCGCCCCAGGGTCACGATCAACAGGGGCGAGATCAGATCGATCTGCCGGTGCAGGTAGGGTGTGCAGGCTTCGATCTCCTGTGGCAGCGGGTCGCGATTGCTCGGTGGACGACATTTGATGACGTTGGTGATGAAAACTTGCTCTCGGGTCAGACCGATGGTCGCCAGTAAATGCTCCAGCAACTTTCCAGATTGACCAACAAAGGGACGGCCTTGCCGATCTTCATGGTAGCCGGGGCCTTCGCCGATCAGCATGATCTCGGCGTCAGGCGGCCCCTCTCCGGCGACGGCTTTGGTGCGCATTCGGCCAAGCGGGCATTGTTGGCAAGTCGTGATCTGATCGCTGATTCGTTTCAATTCTGCGCTGGCATTGTTCATATCGCGTTTGAGGTGGAGAGGTTTACGGCCGATTGAGACCAGATCTGGCATAATTCGGTTTCGATGTCCGCCAATTCCTGCAAGAGCGGGGCGGGTTCCAACGTGGGACGAGTCATGATCAACGCATCCTCATGGTCGTTGCTGTAATACCGACGACGGCGTCCGACGATCTCGAAACCGTAGCGAACGTACAACGCCTGCGCCGCCGTATTCGAGGCGCGGACCTCCAGAGTCGCCTCAGTGCACCCAATTTCGTAGGCCTTGAGCAAGAGATGAATGAGCATGTAGCCGCCCAATTTGCGACCGGTGTAATCAGGATGCGTGGCGATGGTGGCGATGTGACCGGCCTGATCGAATCGCCAGACGCCGCCGTAAGCTAGCAGTGGGGGGTAATCGGATGCAGTCGAACGCAAGACCAGGTAATGAGACCAGGGATTGGCGGCCAGCTCGCGACGATATATGCCACTGGTCCAGGCCAGCGGGAAGACGCGGCGCTCGATGGCCATGACATACGGGATGTCTGTCATGCGCATGGCATCGATGCGGAAGGGAAGAAAACAGTTAACAGTCAACGGAAAACAATCAACGAAAAACGGCGGAGTGCGCATCCCCAGATGCGCCGCGGGGAAGGGCCGAAATCAATCGCCCTGGTTGGGCAGTTAGCCCAGGTAGATGGGGCTGAGTGTGGTGGGATCGTCGAAATCACCGGTTTGTAAGCGTGGCCAGGCCAATGCGGCCAGCGCACCCGCCCGCCTCAGCGCCAGCGCCGACGGAACGATGTCAGGCGCTGTGTTGCCGTGGCCATACAAGAATTGCACGTCATCCTGGCTCAGTTCGCCCACGAACCGCACTGGCGAGGGCAATTCCGGCAGGATTTCCGGCAGTCGGTTCAGGCCCCATTCGCTCGTGCGTTTGGGCAAACCCGGCCCTGGCGCGTAGCTCGCCCAGCAGTACCGACCCCGGCCAGCCGCCACCAGTGCACACAACGCCGCATCGGCGCGGATGTGGGGATAGGCCAGGGCGTCGAGCGTGGGAACCCCCACCAACGGCAGGCCGGTCGCGGCCACGATGCCCTTGGCGAAGCTGAGGGCGATGCGCGTGCCCGTGTAGGAGCCGGGACCAATCGCCACCGCCAGCGCCGTCAAGTCTTGCGGTGTGATTTTGCGCAACGCCAATAAAGCATCAACCTGCGGCGCTAACTCCACCGTATGACGTCGCTCCGACCGCCAATTTAGCTCGGCCAACACCGAAACGCCATCGTACAGGGAGATGGAGGCGAATTGCGTGGCGGTGTCGAGGGCGAGGAGCATGTTGGATTGGGAATTGGAGGGTTGCTCTGCAAAGTGTACGTTAGTGCGTTTTGCGTTTTGCGTTTTGCGTGGTCCGTTGGATCGGCGTCAAGAGAACGGAACACGCACGACGTAATACGTCACTTTATGTTTCACGCATTACAAAACGCCGATCAGTCATTTCGATGCGCCGGTGGCCGGGACCGGCGTCCTGCAAAACCACATCGATGCGGTCATCAGGAAGCAAAGAAGCGATGCGGTCGGCCCATTCGATGAGGACGACGCCCTGATCGAACAACTCCGTCAGCCCCAGAGCGACGGCCTCTGCCTCGGGATTTTGCAGGCGGTAGCAATCGACATGGAACAAAATGCCGCCATCGGACAGATCGTATTCGTTGATCAGGGTGAAGGTGGGGCTGGTGACAGGACCGGTCACGCCCAGCGCCGCGGCGATGGCCTGGGCGACGAGGGTTTTACCCGCGCCCAAATCGCCATAGAGAGCGACGACAACGGGCGCTTGCAACCGGGCGGCAAGTTGGATCGCCCATGACCGAGTGGTTTCGGGGCTATCGCTGTAAAACGTAACCGACATGCCTACGATTGTATCGGATTGCGCCCACAACGCCAAACCTTATCCGTGTTGCGTGTTGCGTGTTCCGCTGGGTTGTCGCCACGCAATACGCAACACGCACTACGGATTAACGCACATCACACAGATTTTGCGGAGCGGCCCCGTAACACACGACCGCCCAAGTTGCATTGCCAGCGAATTGTGCTATGCTGATCCTATCGACACCATTCATCATGCGTATTGCCATCCTCTCCGATATCCACGCTAATCTAATCGCCTTGCAAGTGGTGCTGGCCGAAATCGACCGGCTGGCGCCGGACACGATCTGGTGCCTGGGCGACATCGTGGGCTATGGCCCCGAACCGCAAGCCTGCGCCGATCTGATCCGGGAGCGCGCGGCCGTTTGTCTGGCCGGAAACCACGATCTGGCCGTGATCGGCAAAACGCCGCTGGCCGATTTCAATGATATCGCCGCCTACGCCGCGCGCTGGCAGCGGGAGCACCTGCGGCCGGAAACAGTAGACTGGTTGGGCGCATTGCCCAGCAGGCGGGAGGTGAACGAAATCACCCTGGTGCACGGCAGCCCCCGCGATCCCATCTGGGAATACGTCAGCGAT
>DUEF01000300.1 GCA_011176555.1 Caldilineae bacterium | reverse complement strand
GGCTTCCGGTTTTCGTATGCATCCAGGCGTCATAGTAGTCTTGGTCCGCATTGGTCATCCCGTGTCCGGCATACGTCCCTCCGTTGACCATGATGTACAGGTCTAGCCCGACGTTCCAGACCACCGAAGGCAGCCACGAATACCAGCCGAAGTAGTATCCGTCGCGGTTCTTTTCTGGGAAGACGTGCGCCGGCCGGCGCTCCCGGATGTCTGAAGACCATCGGGGGTGATTCGCTTCGTAGCCTGTGAAGTACTCCCAGGCATCGCGCGTTCCCAGGCGCTCTTTGGGGGCGCGGGCCAGCATCAACTGGTGGGCGTGCGCGCCTTCCGGTGCGTAGATGTAGAGGTAATCGTCCTGCGCTGCGCCGTTGTCCTGCCCGCACTGGACAAAATCCATAAAAGAGAAGGGGTAGGCGACTTGATCCTTGTGGGGCCGACCAAATTCTTCCCAAAAGAACATTTCGTCGGCATTGACGCTGTACCTCATCGGGTCACGCGAGGCCAGATATTTGTAATTACCGTTGCGATCCGCCCGATACCAGGTTTGCCCATTGTCGTCAGACCTGAGCAGCTTGATACCTCGAAACGGCCCGCTCCACAGTAGATCGGGTGTCTTGGAGGCCGCAGAGTACAAAGTCCCATCTACCGATATGATGCCATAACCGAACCAGCCCCCGTGATCGTGAACGAAAGCCGGATAGTTTGGGACGTCCTCCCTGGAAAAGTCCTTCGGGCCGCCCAGAATGCGATAGAGATGGTTGTGGTAGCCAACGTCGGGCGTCTTGAGCCAGACCCCGTCGTCCATCGACGTGATCTGGGAACCGTCCCGCGCCCAGGTGATGCACCAATTGTCTCCATGAGACCCACGCCGGTGCAGCGTGTCCCGTTGGAATGTGACGCCGGTTGGCACGCTTGTCTTTTGTTGTGTGTCAGTCATTATCATAAACCTCCATAGCCATCGCGCAGTTGTGAGACAACTGCCCTACTTTAACAGAAACTCGATGTCTTGTTCCAGGCATTGAAGCCCCACGCGGACCAGGTCCCGTAGGCGTAGATTTATAATCTTCGCGTTCCCGATCTGCGTCGTGCGCAGCACCCCGTTCTCGGCGAACACCCGCTCCATCTTCTGCAAGTCCTGACGGACCCCGGGTTGGGGCAAAAACTCGACAGAGCGGCACGGCTGACGTGTGCCATCGGGCAGCAGGACGGCCGTTCCTTTGAATTCACGATAGTACCGGTAGGGCACTTGCATCAGGTCCTCTACGTGGTGCATCGCGGTGCATGACCCCATCGTTGCCCCCAGGAAGAGGTACCACGCATCGAGCGCCTCGAGCCGGGCGAACGTGCTGCCCCGACCAAAGCTCTTGACGCCGTCGCTCAACACCTCGCGCGCGTGTGGCCCGATGGCAGAGACGCTGTGGCACAGGTGCGTGCTGCGTAGTGCCTCCGGGCGCAGGCGGAAGGATTCCGGTATGATGCCAACTTCGTCCTGCACAGACTCGTGGGCGAGGTCGAAGACTACGGGTTCCGTGATGGCGTGGAATTTGCGCCACGTGAACGCCGGCATCACCACCGTGCCCTCCGGTCCCACCACGTCGAGCAGCGCGTCGATGACCGCGTCCGCACCGCCCTCGACCCAGCCGAAGGCGCTCAACGAGGAATGGACGAACACCACTTCTCCCCGCGCTATACCCACCCGCCGCAGCCCGGCGGTAATGTCGGCTTTTGTGACCACAGGCTGTTTTGAAGACATCGTCGTTTGACCTCCCACTCGCATAGTGCCGTCTTAGAATCCGGAGCGTTGCTTTAAGGCGTAAACTCGGACGGCAAGAGCCGGTAAAAGTTCTCTACCACCCGGTCCTCGTCGAAGAGCGCACCGAAGGCTTCGTGCATACATTGATATTGGAAGTCCAGGTGGCTGTTGACGACGTAATCGGTGCCGCGCAGGCTGGCGTTTTGCTCCCAGGTGGGGTCGGCAAAGTTGGGGAAGTCGGTGCCGACGAACAGCTTGTCCACCAGCGCGCGCTGCTCGGCCCGCGATAGCGACTGCACAACCCGTTTGAACACCTTGAAACGGTGCATCGGGTCGGCGCTGCGCCAGGGAAAGTCCATGCCGAATTTAGTCGTGTCGGCGTACAGGTTGGGTGTCTCGATCAACAGCCTGAAATTCTGCCGAAAAAGCGGTTCGACCAGCGGTTCCCACGTCTCCGGCGTGTACTGGGTGATAAAGCACTCCTGGGTGTAAACGCCCATATGCCCGGCGATGATGCCCGTGTTGGGGAAGGCCCGCGCCAGCTCGGCGAGCTTAGGCAGCGAGGCTGGATTCGGCTCGTCGCCATCGGTGTGAAAGAGCAGGGGGCGATGTTCGCGGCCCGCGCGCTCGCAGATCGCGCCCAGGTTTTCGGGCGTGGCCATAAACAGCGCGCCGTCCGGCAGCTTGACCTGGCGCGGGTGTAACTTGTAGCCGGCCACGGGTACGTCGCGGAAAGGATCGGCGGCGGTCAGCGTGAGCCGGTGAAAGGGAATCCCTTTGATCC
>DUEF01000030.1 GCA_011176555.1 Caldilineae bacterium | reverse complement strand
CCGAAATGAAACAGTCAAATTCGATCACCCCAGCGGCGCTTACCTGCTGGTGTCGGACGGTGACAAGCTCTTCGAGGCGATCCGCAATATTTTCGATTCTCCTCCCATTCAGGAACAGGTCGAGCGGCCGCAAGGTTGCCCGCCTATTCCTGGTTGGGCGAAGGACTACACAACCCCTACGCCGGAAAGTGGCGGCTAGCTCGTCATCTCTGAAATTGATAACGCAACTATTCGCTGTGTTTTGGTCAGATGCTGGGAACTAGATTATAATAACTGATCGGATCGCCATTGCGGGCGGTCGTTTGCTTGTCTTAGCATCAGGATAAATCGTGCAGAGGAACCGATTTACCAGTCACTTTTTTTGGAGGACGATGGCGTGATTCAGCGCAGAACACAAAATTTGGCCTATTGGCGAGAGCAATACAAAGTCGACGAGGCTGATCACGAGTTTCTTTATGATCTTTTAGGCGGCGCCGCCGAACCGATGTCGCTTGAGGCGTTGGCGGTGGCTGTCATCGATCGTCGTTGTCAGACGGAAGAGAGCCGAATTCGCAATGAACTGTCTCGCGGCCGAATTTACGATCCCCAAGAAGCGTACGAAGTCGGTGATGCGGTCGTTTTCCCCGCCTTCGAGTATCGCTTTGGCGAGGTGATCGGCTTACGCCCTGGCGAGAACCCTGAACACGGCGAATTCGATGTGCTGACAGTGCGCTTTGAAGATGACGGCCGCGAGCGCATGTTTGCCGGTCGTCTGAAAACGCCTCATATTCTCAACCGAGAGGGTGATGAACTAACCTTTAGCGACGAACCATTGTTGTCTGCGCAGGATATTTATGATGAAGTGGGTGACGTGCTGACGGAGGCTTTTGAAAAGCATCTGCGCGATAACCCCGATTATTTCATCAACGCCGGACCGAAATGGTTGACAACCGATCAAATGGCGCCGGTGAATGTCGGGCACCTCAATATCGCCGAAGCTGCCATCGAGATGAAGGGCGAGCCCACGTCCACCTCCGAACTTCTGGACATGGTCGAGATCGACCCCACTCTGTCAGAGTCGGTGCGGGTTTTCTCGCTGGAAACCGCCATGCACAGCGATGGCCGCTTTGTGCAGGTGGGGCCGGCCGGCGCTTCGGCATGGGTGTTGCGCACCATGCTCCCCGATGCCGCCCTGAGCATTCCCCTGAGCCTGCGGTATAAGCCGGTTAGTTACGATCGTTCTGAATTGACCGTAGAGTTGCTGCAAACCGAGTGGGAGATTGCCGATGAGTGGAGCGAGGATGGCGTGATGGAGAGCGCACCCGCACAGGTGCCATCCGTTGTCGTCCATCCCATTTTCCCCCACATGGTTTCTGGCGTCCTGCCGTTGAACGCCGCCGCGCGCTCACTCTTTCCCCAAGGCGATGGCGTGTGCACCGCCGTGACCTTGATCGATGGCCGCTGGGGGAAGCGCTTCCCTGGTTGGGTCATGCACGAAGGTCGGTATCTGGCGGGATTGGACAAATGGCGTCAGGAGCACAAGCTGCCGATCGGGGCTACGATTACGTTGGCGCACACCAACAATCCCGATGAGATCGTAGTGGATTTCAAACCGCAGCGCATGAAGCGGGAATGGGTGCGAACCGCCCGCATCGAGAACGACCGCCTGGTGTTCCAGATGGAACGCAGGCAAATCGTCTGCGAGTATGATGACAATCTCGGCCTATTTGTGGCAAACCCGGACAAGATACTGGCGTATGCCGCCTTTGTCGATGAACAGGACATCCCGGTTGAGACTTTGGTGGAGCAGATCATGCCCGAACTCACCAAACTGAGTCCGCAGGGCACCACGCATATCAAAACCCTGTACAGCGCTGTCAATGTCATCCGCCGCTTGCCGCCCGGCCCGATTTTCGCAGCGCTTCTCAAGATTCCCGAAGCCACCGACACCGGCAGCGGTTACTGGAGTCTCTAACACGCGTCACGTTTTTTTTGTTTCTAATCTGAGCAATCTGTGAAATCTGCGGATTGCTATAGTGAGAGGATTGTTTACGATTATGGTTTGGAAGCGACCAACGGTCAATACTCAGTTTCATATCGACTGGGATTGGTGGACCGCCAGCGAACAAAACTACCGGCTTTACCTTCACGATCAACTCTGTGAGGAATGCCGTCAGCGTTTTCCGTCCCCCTTCGATGTGGATGAAGTGGACTGGGTCGATCCCAATACGGCCGAAGTCACCCGCACCGATGCGCTAATGATGTGTTTGCGCACGCAATGCGCGCAAGACACCAACTACATCAATGCAGCGTTGCCCATCGCCGCAGCGGTGTTTCGCGTCTTTTTACTCAATGACAACCAGCCCCTTTCGCCCACCGAGTTGCACGAGCTGTTACCCTGGCGTCCTGCTAAAGCCATTTTGAGAGTGCTTGGCAGCCGTCAAACGCATTACGGCATCCGGCCTGTGGCCTGAGGATATTGGGCATTAGATATCCGGCGATCGGCGCATACAGAATATCCAGCACCCAATATCACGACTGGGGAGCGGGGGCGATCAGGTTCAAAGCGCGTTCGATTAAATCGGGCGGGACTCCGGTGGGCTGACCAGGCCAGAGCCAGAGCAGAAATTCTCGGTTTCCTTTGGGGCCGAGAATAGGGGATGGGATCAGTCCTTGCGGGGACATGGCGTGCTGTTCGCACCAGGTGAGGACGTCCTCCAGAACCTGACGGTGCACCCGGACATCTCGAATCACCCCACCCTTGCCCACCTGTGATCGACCCGCTTCGAATTGCGGTTTGAGTAGGGCGACGATTTGGCCGGTGGGGGTCAGCAGCCGTCGGGCGGGTTCAAGCAAGAGGCGGAGTGAAATGAAAGAGGCGTCGATAGTCACCAGGTGTACGGGGTCAGGAAGCTGTTGGAGATAGCGAGCGTTGGTGCGTTCCATGACGACCACGCGCTGGTCCTGGCGCAATTTCCAGTGTAGCTGCCCGTAACCGACATCGACTGCATAGACTTTGACGGCCCCGCGCTGCAACAGAACATCGGTGAATCCGCCGGTCGACGCGCCCAGGTCGGCGCAGATCCAACCGGTGGGATCGATGGCGAAATGGTCGAGCGCCGCTTCCAGTTTGTAGCCGCCCCGGCTGACGAAGCGAAGCTTTTCCTTCAAACGGATAGCCACATCATCGGCGTATTTGTGCCCTGGCTTGGTGGCTGGTTCTCCACCGACCAGCACCGCCCCGGCCATGATCAGGCGGCGCGCTTGTTCCCGGCTCTCGCAGAGCTGGCGGTGAACGAGGAGTTGATCCAGGCGGGTTTTAGGCATGAGCAAGAGCGCCTCGGGTCATTTCGACGACCACCGGGAGGAGAAATCCCCTGATCGTGCGGGGACAGCGAGGGGATGTCTCACGTGCGTTCGACATGACGGGGTGGCGGCGGAGGGGATGTCTCACGTGCGTTCGACATGACGAGGCAAGGGATAGTGAACTTGACCCAGAGACCGGGGCGGGCTAAGATGTGCAGTCATGTCTGAGAATCCAACCAATCACGTCAGCCGGGGGAGTTCCGGCGAAAATCTTGGCGGCGTCATGCAAACTTTGCGGGCGTTGCTGAGGACGATGCGCCCGAAACAGTGGGTGAAGAATGTCGTTATCTTCGCCGCGCTGGTCTTCGACGTCAAGTTTACGCAACCGGAGCCATTGCTGCGGACAATCGCCGCGTTCGTCCTGTTTTGTCTGGTGTCCAGCGCCGTCTATTTGCTCAACGATCTGGTGGACATCGAGAAAGACCGGGCTCATCCCACCAAACGCAATCGCCCTCTGGCCGCGGGGACGCTCAAACCGTGGGTGGCGGTGGTGGCGATGCTGGCGCTGTTGGGCGTAACCATACCCATCGCTTTTGCCATGAATTGGGCGCTGGGCCTGATTTTGCTGGGCTACTTCATCCTCAATGTCGCTTATTCCTTCTACCTGAAGAATGTGGTGATCCTGGATGCCATGACCGTGGCCGCGGGCTTTGTGCTGCGGGTGGCCGCGGGCGCTGTGGTGGTGGAAGTCGAGCGGTTTTCGCCCTGGCTGTACGTGGGCGTCACCATGATCGCATTGCTCATCGCCCTGGGCAAACGCCGGGCCGAGTTGATGGCGCTGGAGGGAGAAGCAGGCAATCACCGCGCCATCCTCGACGATTACACGCTACCCTTTTTGGATCAACTGATCGGCATCGTCACGGCGGCGACCATCGTTTCCTACTCTTTTTACACCTTCTCGGCGGAGAATCTGCCAGACAATCACTTGATGATGCTGACGGTGCCGTTTGTGCTCTACTTTTTATTTCGGTATCTCTATCTCATCCAAGTGCGCAAGAAGGGCGGCTCGCCCGACGAGTTGTTGTTCAAGGATAAACCGCTATTCGTTAGCGCAGTGTTGTGGGGTTTGTTTGCCGCGGGTGTGTTGTATTTCTCGAATCACGGGTAAAGCGAGAAAGATATTGGGTACTGGGTGCTGGGTATTGGATACTGGGTATTGGTGATTACGCGGAGAATACCCAATATCCAATACCCAATCTCTACCATCCAACACTCATTCGACAACAACTTCATTTGAATCATCTTTCTGGCCGGGCTGCAAGGGCGTGGTGATTTCGTCACACAGCGCCAGTTTCCACACATCGTCCACGGTGCGCACGAAGTGGAAAGTCATCTCCTCTTGCACGCTTTCAGGCACATCTTCCAGATCGGGTTCGTTGCTTTCGGGGAGGATTACGGCCCCAATGCCGTTACGGTGTGCGGCCAACACTTTCTCTCTCACCCCGCCGATGCGCGTCACCCGCCCTCTGAGCGTGATCTCGCCCGTCATGGCGATGCCCTCGCGTACGCAACGCCCCGTGGCCACGGAGATGAGCGCGGTCGAGATAGCGATGCCGGCCGAGGGCCCGTCCTTGGGTTGGGCTCCGGTGGGCACATGCACGTGCAGATCGTGCTTTTGAAACCACTCGCCCTCGATGTCGTACTGCTCGGAGGCGCTGCGCACATAGCTGAGCGCGGCCGTGGCGGATTCCTTCATGACATTGCCCAATTGGCCCGTCAGGGTGAGGCCGCCCTTGCCGGGCATGGCCGTGGCCTCCACATACAGCACTTGCCCGCCCGCCGGCGTCCACGCCAGCCCCGTGGCGACGCCGGGCGTCTGCACCCATTCGTGGGCTTCGTCCAGGAATTTGGCTCTGCCCAGCCACTCGGCGACGTTGCCCGCGGTGATGGCCACCGGCTCGGTGTTCCCGGCCGCGACGCGCGTCGCCACCTTGCGGCAGATGGCGCCGATGCGGCGCTCCAGAGTGCGCACGCCAGCCTCGCGGGTGTACTTGTGGATGATCTCGCACAGCGATTCATCGTCGAAGCTGATTTCGTCGTTGTGCAGGCTGTTTTCCCGGATCTGGCGGGGGATGAGATAGCCCTGGGCGATTTTGACTTTCTCGTTCGCGGTGTAGCTGGAGAGCTGGATGATCTCCATGCGGTCTCGCAGGGGGCCGGGGATGGGATCGAGCCAGTTGGCGGTGGTGATGAAGAAAACCTGGGAGAGATCGAAGGGCACATCGAGATAATGGTCCCGGAATTCGCTGTTTTGCTCGGGGTCCAGCACTTCGAGCAGGGCGCTGGCGGGGTCGCCGCGGAAATCCCGGCCCAGTTTATCCACCTCGTCCAGCATGAACACGGGATTGCGGGATTCGATGCGCCGCAGTGATTGGATGATGCGTCCCGGCATCGAGCCGATGTAGGTGCGGCGGAAGCCCCGGATTTCGGCCTCGTCGCGGATGCCGCCCAGGGCCAGGCGCACGAATTTGCGATCCATGGCCCGGGCGATGCTCAGGCCCAGGCTGGTTTTGCCCACGCCCGGAGGCCCGACAAAGCAGAGGATGACGCCTTCCCGCACCTTGCGGATGTAGTCCCGTGGCGCGTCGTCGGCTTCCCGCTCCTCTTTGCGCTCCTCGCGCAGTTTGCGCACGGCCAGGAATTCCAGGATGCGATCTTTGATGTCTTCCAGGCCGAAGTGGTCTTCGTCCAGCACCTGCCGGGCGTAGTCGAGATCGAGGTTGTCGTCGGTGTTCTGGCGCCAGGGCAGGCTGGTCATCCAGTCGAGATAGGTTTTGATCACCGAGTATTCGGCGGCCTGAATGGGCATGCGTCGCATCCGATTCAGTTCCCGTCGCGCCTCTTTCTCGGCCTCCTCGGTCATCCCCGCCGCCTGAATGCGCTCCTCCAGTTCGTTGATCTCGATCGCCTGGGCGTTGTCCTCGCCCAATTCCTTCTGAATGGCCTCCATCTGTTTGCGCAGGTAGAAATCTCGCTGGGCCTTTTCCATCTCGCCCTGAGCTTCGCTCTGGATCTTCTGAGCGATTTCCCGCACATCGATTTTCGCCTTCAACATGCCGTTCAGCGCTTGCAGTTTTTCTTCCAGCGGATCGGTTTCGAGGATTTTCTGGGCGTCTTCGAGCTTGAGGCTGGCGCTGGAAGCGATGAGATAGGCCAGTTGACGGCTGTTTTTGACATTGCGCACCGCCGATTCCATTTCGTCCGGGATTTGGGGCGAGAGCGACACCAGTTGGGCGAAGAGGTCTTGGGCGGCGGAGGCCAACGCCTGTTCTGCGACGCTGTCCAGATCGGCGTCGGGGTGCGGGCTGACTTTAGCGCGCAGGTAGGGCTCGGCGGCCGTGAATTCGTCGATGTGAATCCGGCCGGAGCCGTGGATGATGAGGCGAATTGTGCCGTCGGGGACGCGCACCAGGCGGTGGATGTGCGCCACTGTGCCGATGGGATAGATGTGCTCCGGGCCTGGCTCCTCGATGTCGGGGTCGCGGCTGGCGGCCAGGGCGAACTTTCGCTGTTTGTGGGCGATGAGGTCTTCGATCAGGCGCAAAGAGCGGGGTTGCCCTACGGTGAGGGGCAGGTACATCATGGGATATAGCACGACGCCGCGCAAGGGCAAGAGGGGCAGTTCGGCGGGGAGTTCCTCTGCCGGTTGGTCTGTGGCGTTGGCGGGGGCGACGTCTGGTTCTTCGGGCTGGTCGGCGTCGACGTCGGATGTGCGCGCCAGGAATTTAGGTAAGGTAAGTGAGGTCATGTTTTTTTGAATTCGGCGATCACGGTATCTCGTAAAACGTATAATCGTTTGGCCACCTTGCGCAATTATAGACCGAAGTGCGAAAAATCTCCAGTAAAAAACAGAGCACCAGCCGGATGAGACTGGTGCTCTGGTGAGGCGACGGCGGGACTCGAACCCGCGATCGGGGTTTTGCAGACCCCTGCCTTAACCAACTTGGCCACGTCGCCCTGAGGTTAACCCTATTGTACGCTGAGTGAGAGCGAGTTGTCAAGCAGATTTATTCTTTATTCTTCTTTCTCGCGCTTGGCGTCGTCGATGATGCCCTGAGCCAGGTGCTTTGGCACAGTCTCGTAACGCAGGAGTTCGATGCTGTAGATGCCACGGCCCTGAGTCATCGAGCGCAGATCGTTGGCGTAGCGCAACAGTTCAGCGTAAGGCACTTCGGCGGTGATGATGCTCTTGCCGCGCACCGTGTCCATGCCCTGGACGCGCGCCCGGCGGGTGTTGAGATCGCCGAGAATATCGCCCATGTAGTTTTCGGGCACGGTCACTTCCACCTTGTAGATCGGCTCCAGGAACACCGGGCCTGCATCCATAAACGCCTTCTTGAACGCTTCGCGTCCGGCGATTTGGAAGGCGATGTCTTTTGAATCCACGGGATGCTCTTTGCCATCGTACACTGCCACCAACACATCCACGACCGGGTAACCGGCGATTACGCCATTGGCCATAACCTGGCGGATACCTTTTTCGATGGAGGGGCGGAAGGATTGGGAGATGGCGCCGCCAAACACTTCCCAGGTGTAAGTCAGGCCGGTGCCTTCTTCGCCCGGCTCCACGCGCAAATGCACCTCGCCAAACTGGCCGGCGCCGCCGGTTTGCTTTTTGTGACGGTACGAGGCGGAGGCGGTGCGAGATACGGTTTCGCGGTAGGGGACTTTGGGTACAGTGGTGTTGACATTGACGCCGAATTTGTTCTGCAAGCGGTTGACGGCGATGGTCATGTGCACGTCGCCCATGCCTGAAAGGATCATCTGGCGAATGCTGGGTTCGTTGTACCATTTGAGGGTGGGATCTTCCTCGGCCAGGCGGTTGAGCGCCCCGCCGATCTTGGCGCTATCGGCCTGGGTTGCCGGGCTGATGGCCACCGCATAGAGGGGGTTGGGGAACTGTGGGGCCGGGAGGATGATGTTCGTTCCTTTCTCGACCAGCGTGTCGCCCGTAATCGTGACATTCAGCTTGGCGGCGGCGCCGATATCGCCCGCTACGACAGCCGCGACAGGATCGTGCTCCTTGCCACGCATGGTGAAGGTGCCGCCCATGCGCTCATCGCTGCGTTTGGTGACGTTGTATAAACGCGCATCGGATTGGATGGTTCCGGAGTACACCCTGAATAGGCTAATGCGTCCCACAAAAGGATCGGCGATAGTCTTGAAGACCAAAGCCGCGACGGGGCCATCGGCCACGCCTTCGATTTCGGCCTCTTCGCCATCGACGATGGCGGGGTAGGGGCCAGATTCAGCTGGGGAGGGAACCAGGTTGAGAATCATGTCCATGAGGGTGCGCACGCCGATTTCGCGAGTGGCGGCCCCACAGAACACGGGCACAACCGAGCCCTGGAGGATGGCGGTTTTCAGGCCGTCAGCGATTTCAGCCGCGCTCAAGGTTTCGCCGTCCAGGTATTTCATCAACAAATCGTCGTCGCTCTCGGCCGCGGCTTCGACCAACATGAGGTTCGCTTCTTCCCAAGCATCTACTATATCGTCCGGGAGGTCGGATGGTTTGGCTTCGTTTCCCAGGTAAGCTTTGCCGTCGATGACCGACGCTACGCCCTGGAAGGAGGATTCACCGCCGATGGGGAGGAGCAAAGGCACGAAATTGCCGTCGAACGCCTCTCGCACGGAGTTCAGGGCCCGCTCGAAACTGGCATTGTCGCGATCCATCTTGTTGATAAAGATAAAGCGCGGCCGCTGGGTTCGTTCCAGTTGCTGCCAGGCCAGTTCGGTGCCGACTTCAACCCCCGAGACGGCGTCAATGACGACGATAGCGGCCTCGACAACGCGTAATGCGCCGATCACTTCTCCGACGAAGTCGGGATAGCCTGGCGTATCCAACACGTTGATTTTGTTTCCCTTCCACTCGCAAGGGATCAGGCTGGTGTTGATCGATTGAGAGCGCTTGATTTCTTCTTCGTCCCAATCGGCGACGGTTGTGCCATCTTCCACTCGACCCAAGCGGTTGGTGGCGCCGGTGGCGTGGATCATGGCTTCGGCGAGCATGGTTTTGCCGGAGCCGCCATGACCAAGCAAGGCAATGTTTCTGATTTTGTCACTGTTGTAGACCTTCATCGATCCTCCGATAGATGGCTGCAAGAAATATGATGTCAACCGGCGGAAATGTTTTCCGGTTGTAGATGTACTCAAAAAGACCGCCGGTCTGGCATCCTGCACCAGAAACTGGCGGCAAACTAGGCCATTTTAGACGATTGGGCGTGGTGTGTCAAAGACGGGGGCGGGTGGGGAGAGTATGAGAGGGTGGGGCCGATGATCGCTTTCGGATTTGTTGACTGTTCCTTGTTGATCGTTGATTGCTCCTAAGCCTGGTACTGCTGAAATTGCTTTAGCGGCGTTTTTTGCATCTCGGACAGGGCGTTTTGGAATCCGGCCAGGATGGCTTGTTCGTCGATGGTCAGCAGTTTGCGGTCGCGCATGAGCCAGCGCCCGGCCACCATCACATCTTGCACATCGGCGGGTTCGGTGCACCACACCAGGGCGGCGGTCACGTTGTGCACGGGCTGGAAGTGACTCGCTAGCGTATTCACCACGATGAGATCGGCGGCGAAGCCTGGAGACAGAACGCCGGTCGAGTCGAAACCCAAAGCCCGGGCGCCGTTCGGTCCGGCCATGTGCAGAGGTTGACTTCCGCCCAGGAGGGTGGCGTCGGCATGGGCTTGCCTTTGCATGAGCACGGCCAACCGCATCTCACGCCACAAGTTCAGGGCCGTGCTGCTTCCGGCGCCATCCGTGCCCAGGGCGACGTTGACGCCGCGTTCCAACATCTCCGGGACGCGAGCGACGCCCATGGCGTATTTCATGTGGGTGCTCGGGCACTGCGCGACGTTGACATCCTTGTTGGCGAGGATGTTCAAGTCTACATCACTTGCATGGATGGCATGGGCCACGATGGTGTGTGTCTCGAACAGGCCCCGGTGCGCCAGAAATTCGATGGGGCTCATGTCGCGGGCATCCTGCGACCGTTGCACTTGCTCGGCCGTTTCGGAGGCGTGGATGTGGATGCCGACATCCTCGCGCACGGCCACGGCCCCTGTGCGGGCCAGGAAAGCGTCCGGGCACATGTAGGGCGAGTGCGGTCCCAGCATCGCCCGTAACCTGCCACTGGCCGCGCCATCCCAGTGTTTGACGAAATCCACCGTTTCGGGAATGGTGATGCCCACTTCCCCGGTTTCTGATCCAAACACCGCCCAGGCCAGATTCGCCCGGACGCCTGTCTGCTCGACGGCCTGCGCCACGCGCTCCATGTGGAAGTAGTGGTCGGCGAAGCCGACAATGCCCCCCTGGATCATCTCCACAATGGCGAGCATGGTCCCCCAATAGACAATGTCCGGCGTCAGCGCCGATTCCAGCCGCCAGATGCCTTCGTTGAACCAGCGATCCAGGGGCATATCTTCAGCGTAAGTGCGGGCGTAGGTCATGGCGGCGTGGGCGTGGGCGTTGTACAGGCCCGGCATCACCACGCGTCCTTGCAGATCGATGCGCTCGTCCGGCGCGAATGTTGGCGGGATGTCGCCCACCGCAGCGACAACGTCCTCTTGAATGGCGAGATCGGCATCGAACAAGATGCGATCTTCGGCGTCCAATGTGACAATGGTAGCGTGTTCTAGTAAGATGTTGGCCATAATAAATGCAGTATAGAGCAAGAATGGCGACGGGGCAATGCACTACACCCTAAGTGATGATGTTGACGCAACGCTGCCAATGTGATAAATCTGTCCGTAAGAATTGTTAAAGATCCATTTGCGATTAATTTTTCCACCATTCTCATAAGGAGACAACCATGACCCAGCACAAATACTTCCTCCCCGAAAGCGAACTCCCCCGGGCTTGGTACAATGTCCAGGCCGATTTTCCTGAACCCCTGCCCCCAGTGATTCACCCGGGCACGCTCCAGCCTATCGGGCCTGATGATCTGGCTCCGCTTTTCCCGATGGAATTGATCATGCAGGAGGTCAGCCAGGAGCGTTACATCGACATCCCTGAACCGGTGCTCGATGTGTACCGCTTGTGGCGTCCCACTCCCCTGATTCGCGCTGTGAATCTGGAACGGCATCTGGAAACGCCCGCCCACATTTACTACAAGTATGAAGGCGTCTCTCCCTCTGGTTCGCACAAACCCAACACCGCTGTCGCTCAGGCCTATTACAACAAACAGGCTGGCGTCAAAGCGCTGACGACCGAAACCGGGGCCGGTCAGTGGGGCAGCGCTTTGTCCATGGCGACGAGTTTCTTCGATTTGGATCTGGAAGTCTATA